>JAIXVP010000454.1 GCA_027482905.1 Opitutaceae bacterium | reverse complement strand
TCGCGCTATCGATCACTCTTTACGAAACCACCACGTTCCGACCGCGTTTCGTGGCCGGGGCGCGGGCGGACGCCCGGATGTTGGCCGACCTGCTGGTGCCGGCGCTGGAGTTTTCCGACGAACGCACGGCGACGGCGCAACTGGCCAGTCTGGAGCGAAGGCCGGAGGTCTTGGCATCAGCGATTTTTCTGGAGGACGGCGCCCGATTCGCCGCGCGTAACCGCGGGGGCAGGAAAAACATCGAACAGGCGCCCCCGCCCTCTGCGCCATCCTTCGTGGTGGACGGAAGGTCCGTGATGGTGGTGGAGCGCATCGAAGGCGCAAACGGTCCGCTCGGTGTTCTTTGCATGAGGATCGAACTGCCCACGGCGTTGCGCCGTTTCGCCGATTACGGCATCTTCGCGCTCGCGTCGTTCGTGTCGTTGGGCGTGCTGGCGATTTTGCTCTCCTACGTCCTGCGCCGCGCGGTCTCGGGGCCGGTGGAAACCCTGGTGGAGGCGGCCCGGGCGGTGTCGGAAAAAAAAGACTACGGTCTGCGCGTGCCGGTGGCGGGACGGGACGAGTTCGGGCGGCTGGCGGAGGCTTTCAACGAGATGCTGCAGGCCATCGGGACACGAAACGCCGCGCGCCACCGCCATGAGCTGCGGCTGGCGCGTTACAACAGCGGCCTGGTCGAGCTGGCCCAGGTGGAGATGACCGCGCCGGACGATCCGGAGCGACGCATGCGGATGATCCTCTCCATCCTCTGCCGGGTGCATCGGGTGCGGCGGGTGGGTTTCTGGGTGCTCGAGGAGGGCGGGGCGAGCATGCGTTGCAGCGCGGGTTACGACCGGGAGGAGGACCGGCATTGTTCCGGAGCGGTCTTGCGGGCGGAGGACGCCCCGACCTACTTCGCGGCCCTGCGCTCGGAGAGCGTGCTGGGCATCTCCGACACGGCGACGGATCCGATCGTGGCCGAGTTGCGCGCGGACTACCTCGAGCCCGATGGCATCACCTCCATGCTCGATCTTCCGGTGCGGCGGAACGGTCGCTTGATCGGCGTCTTGTGCCACGAACACACCGGGCCTTCGCGGCGCTGGGAAAGTCAGGAGATCAATTTCGCCAGCGCGGTCTCGGACCGGGTGGTTTTTGTCCTGGAAAGCGGGGATTTGCGCGCGGCCCAGCTGGCGCTGCAGGAAAGCGAGGCGCGGTATCGAGAGATGGTCGAGACGGCCCCGGACGCGATTTTCACCATCGACCGTCGCGGGCGCGTCCGCGAACCCAACTCGGCCCTCGGCAGGCTGACCGGCTGGCCGGAGGGGCGCTGGCAGGACACGTCACTGGAGGAGGCGCTGGTGCAGTCGGACCGGTGGGCGGCGGCGGCGGCCTGCGCCGAGGTGACCGAAACGGGCTCGCCGAAGGTGGTGACGCTCCGGTTCCTGCGGCCGTCGGGGGATGTGATCGCGTTGGAGTGCTTTCTCGCGCCGCGGCGCCACACCGCCGGGCCCGGAGCCGTGCTGTGCGTGGGACGCGACCAGACGGAGCGGCTCGGCGCGCAGGCGGCGCAGGCCCGGCTCGAGGAACAGCTCCGGCACGCCCAGAAGTTGGAGGCGGTCGGCACCCTCGCGGGCGGCATCGCCCACGATTTCAACAACATCCTCACCGCCCTGCTCGGTAATCTGGAGCTCATCGGCTACGAATTGCCGGAGCGCCACGGGGCTCGGCCCTTTTTGAAGAATACGTTGCAGGCGACGCAACGGGCGAAGGATTTGGTGCGGCAGATCCTCACCTTTAGCCGGCGCCAGGAATCGCGGCGTCGGCCCGTGCATCTTCCCGATATCGTGGGCGAGGCGCTCGGCCTCCTGCGCGCCTCGCTGCCGGCCAGCATCGAGATCGTGAGCCGAAGTTCCCCCGCGACCCCGCCGGTCCTCGCGGACGAGACGCAGATCCACCAGGTGGTAATGAACCTGGCCACGAACTCCTTTCACGCGATGGAGGCGACGGGCGGCCGCTTGACGGTCGAGGTGGGCGTGGCGTTCGTGGGCGACGCGGAGCGGACCCGGCATCCGCAGCTCAGCTTGGGCGAATTCGTGGTGTTGACCGTGGCGGACACGGGCTGCGGCATGGACGAGGGGACCTTGGGGCGTTTGTTCGAGCCTTTCTTCACGACCAAGCCGCAGGGGCGCGGCACCGGTTTGGGCATGGCGGTGGTGCATGGTATCCTCCACACCCATGAGGCGCAGGTGGCGGTGGAAAGCGTTATGGGACGGGGAACGACCCTGCGCGTATATTTCCCGCCGTGGAACGAGGCTCCGGCGACGGCGGAGTCGCCCAAGGCGGCGGCGACGGTTCGCCCGGGTGGAGGTTTGGTTTTGTTGGTCGACGACGAAAAACCGGTGCTCCAAGTTGCCGATCTCATGCTCCGGCGCCAAGGGTTCACGGTGCGCGGGTTTCAGGACCCGCGGGAGGCGGTTCGGGAATTCGAAGCCCGGCCGGCGGCCTTTGATCTTTTGATCACGGATCTGACCATGCCGCACCTCAGGGGCTTCGATTTGGTCAAGCGGGTTCGCGCGCTGCGTCCCGATTTGCCGGCGGTGATCATGACCGGATACGGCGGCGATCATAACGCCGGGGCTTTTGCGGCGGCCGGGGTTCACGGACCGCTGCAAAAGCCGTTCACGGCGGATGCATTTCAAGAAATGGTTTCGGTCGCTTTAAAAGGACGGCTTCCAGTCGCTTAACCGAGCGGAACGGATGGTGCCACGCCTCCGTTTTTGGTTCAGATCAGACCCAGCTTCATCTTTCCTTCCTCGGAGATCATCGATTGATTCCAAGTGGGCTCCCATACGATGCGCACCTCGGCGGCGCCCAAACCGGGGACGAGCAGGAGTTTACCTTTGGCGTCCTCGGCTATGGCGGGGCCCATGCCGCAACCGGGCGCGGTGAGGGTCATTGCGACGTCGGCCCGGTAACCTTGTTCGGACGACGTCACGTCGAGGGAATAGACGAGGCCGAGATCGACGATGTTCACGGGAATCTCCGGATCGTAGACCTTGCGCAGTTGGTTCCACAGAGCCTCGGGATCGGGGGCGCCGTCGGCCAGCGGCGAGGCTTGAACGGACTGATCCGCCACCTGCTCGCCGATCGCGTCGGCGTCCTTGGCGTCTATCCGATAGAGACCCGCGTCGCCTTGCACGGTGTAGGTGCCACCGAGAACCTGATGGATAAAGACCTTCGCCCCGGCGAAGAGAGTGTGTTTGTCCCCGCTGGGAATCTGGGTGACGACGACGTCGCGGGAAAGCAGGCGATCTTTGTTCATGGTGTGCGGAAGCTGGCCGGGCGGGGCTTGGGAGAAGCCCGGAACGAAGCCCGGCTGTTGAATAAGTTTGGTGGTGGGGCGCTTGCGTTTTGTAAACGGTCTATCGTATCAACTTGAACCATGCTTCAGGCCGTGTCCAATCCTGCGTCCGTTAAGAGGCGAACTTTCTTGGCCTCCCGCAGCAGCCTATTTGTCCAGGTTTGTGTCCTGATTTCGCTCGATTTTTTAAGCGGCCCCACTTTGCAGTTCCCGGTCTTTTTTGTGGTCCCGGTGATGTTGGCGGCGTGGTTTCACGGGGCCGGGCTGGCGATCAGACTAGCCATCGGTCTGGCCCTGGCCCGCTTCGCCTGCCACTGGGTCTGGGGTTTCCCCATCGAGGTCATGCCGGCGATTTTGAACAACGTGATGCGCGGCGTGGCCTTGATCGGACTCGCTTACGTCACGGCAGTTATTGCACTTCGTATGAACGCTTTGCGAGCCAGGGTTAATCAACTCGAGGCTCGCCTTCCAATCTGTCCCGGCTGCGGACTGGTCCGGGATGAGGCGGGAGCCTGGCTGCCTTTGGCTGATCTGCCGGTTCCGCGTTCCCGACCCAGCTGCGCCGCATGCGAGGAACGGACGGAAGGTCCGTTGTTTTGATTTCCCATCGAATCCGTGGCGCGGATGGGAAGTCGCCCAGGGACAAAAGGTAGGGGTCAACTTTCAGGACTGGCGTGTTTTCTGCTGATCGGGTGGTAGGATCTTTTTTACGCTTTGAAACGAGGGGGTGCGACGGATGAGTCGATCGGGTAGCGGTTTTTCTCTTCGAGGGTGGGTTTCAGGAAAGTCCCCGTGGCATTTGGGTGATTCTGCGAATCTGCGCTTGATTTGCTTTGAATCCCTGTTCGCATGGCCCGGGTTGGGTCATTTTGCGTCCGCATCTTGTATATCGTTATTTTTCTTCGGTTTATCAGGCAATCGGTTGGCTAATTTTCAGTTCTCAGAATTCAATTTCCACTAAGTCATGAATAAAGCATTTATCCTCAAGGGTTCACTGGCCTTGCTCGCGATCGGAGCCGGTCATCAACTCCATGCGTTCGCCGAGATTGCCCGCGGAACGCTGGTCGCTGACGTGGATCTTCGTTTTGTCTATGATTCCAATGTGTTTGGTAACAGTTCGGAAGAGGATGATGTCAGCGCCTCGTTGACTCCTTCGCTTTCTTACACGCGCAGCGTGGCCAAGGTGACGACTTCGGCCACCGCCAGCGTTTCCGCGATCAGCTTCGACAGCTACACCGAGCAGAACACCATCGATCCCACCGCTGGTTTGCGTTTCGACTACGACGCGGCCGACAACGGAAATGCCTCGGTCGCCCTGGACTACAGCCGCAGCACTCAGACCAATGATGCGCTTTTGACCCGCACTTCCTCCGACGAGTATCGCGGATCCGGCTCGGTCAATTACTTTTACAGCGAAAAGACCGGCATTCGCGTTAATGGCGGATATCGCGTGTCCAATTATTCGACGTCGGGTTTCAACAACGTCTCCTCTTACAATTTGGGAGGTGGTCTCGTCTATCGCTACTCACCAAAACTCACCGCTTCATTGATTTATGGCTTCAGTCCGGAGAAGGCCTCCAATCTGGCGTCCGGCGTAGGTGATCCCAGCAGCAACAATCATCGTTTGTCCCTTGGGTTCGAAGGTGAATTGGCCCCCAAGGTCACCGGGAACGTAAGTGGTGGTGTTGTTTATCGTGATTTTGACGGTCCCCAAGACTCCCAAAGCACCTATTTGGCTAACGTAGGCTTGTCTTGGCGCGCCGCCCAAAAAACCACCGCCACGCTCGCGATTTCCAACGATTTCGACACCACGGCCTCGGGCCAGTCCGTGCAGAATTTGACCGCCCGAATTGGGGTGCGCCAAGTGCTCACCGAGAAGCTTTCCAGCGGTGCCACCCTGACCTACGGCAAGTCCGAATACGAGGCCTCCGGTGTCGTCCCGCTTCGCAGTGACGACTACCTGACCGAAGCTATCGACCTGAGCTATTCTATCAGCGATCACTTTCGTGTCGGGGCAGGTGTGTCTTATCGCACGAACGATTCGGATTCGGCGGCTGCCGTTTACGACCGGCTTACCTGCTTCTTGAATGCGAATTTGAACTACTGATTCCTTTAGATGTTTCGTAGTTTATTTTCTTTGGTCGCCACCGTGGGCTTGGCCTACGGTCAGGTTTCTTCGTCGCCCACGGACGCTGACCTTTATCGCCTATATCCCAGAGATTTGATTCGTTTTGGTGTCTACGGCGAGGCCGACCTTTCGACAAATCTGCGCATCGCTGGCAACGGGAACATCAGTGTTCCGTTGTTGGGCGAAATCAAGGTGGCCGGTCTGACTTTGTCGGAGGCGGAGAAACTGATTCAGGAAAAATATATTTCCGAACAAATCCTTATTCGTCCGCAGGTTGCTATACAGGTGCAGGAATACAGCAAAAAGGAGATCTTGATTCTTGGGCAGGCGGGAAGACAGGGGAAAATCGAACTTCCGGCTGAGTCTTCGTCGCTGAGTATCGTCGAGGCGATCACGGCGGCGGGCGGATTTAGTCGGATCGGAAAGGGGGACAGTGTTCGGGTTACGCGCAAGAATCCCGATACCGGGGTGGAGGAAGTCTTCGTCGTCGATGCCGAGCGCCTGATTTCCGGTAAGGGAGGCAATGAGATGTTTTATGTTCTGCCCGGAGATGTTATTTTTGTTCCGGAGCGTTTGTTCTGATCCTTCATCATGTCCGAATCCGAATCGCGTCCGGCGAACGTAAGCTCGTCTAAGAAAAGGAAGTCGTCCCCGCCGACTCCGGCCTCCGGCCTGCCGCAGATCGATCCGCGTCAGATCCTTCTCTGCATCAAGGATCGGTGGATTTCCGCCACCATGATCGCGATCGTGGTTTGCTCGCTTCTCGGCGGATGGCTACTCAGTCAGCCCAAGGTCTATCAAGCCTCATCGCGGCTGCTGGTCGACCGCGCCGAGCGGGTGGTGGACATCACGCAAGTGGTGGATCAGTCGGTCAGCGGGGCGAAGAACGACGCGATGTTCGAGACCTATCTGGCGCAGATCACCAGTCGTCCGATGGTTGTTCGCGTGGTCGATTCGCTCTCCGAGAAGGAGCGCATTCAGGCCATGGCACCTTACCTTGAGGGGGGCGCCGCCCTTTCTGGTGATAATCTGAAAAAAGCCCTCGTCGGTTTGATCGGGTCTCTCGCCGGGGCCAATCGCGCCGGGGGCACTTTTTTCATTGTTGTGGGTGTCCGGCATCGCGACCCGGGGGTGGCCGCCTTCTTGGCGACCCGGTTTGCCGAACAATTTATCGTCCACCTGGTCGATCGTAGCAGCGCCGTGAACAATTCGGCCCTCGATTTCTTGCGTGAGCAAACCGAGGAACTGCGGAAAAAAGCCGAGACGTCCGAACTGGCCCTGCAAAAATACCGCGAAGCCAGCGGCATGGTATCCCTTGATGAGAGCCAGAACATCGTGGTGGACCGCATGAAATCACTCAGTTCGACGGTCACAGGAGCACGTGTTACAAGACTTTCCATCGAGGCGCGTTTGCGGCAGGCGGAGTCCATTTTGGAAAACAAAGGCGACCCGCTGGAGTTGGCCTCCACCGCCGAATTTTCCAACCTCGCGACGGTCCAGGCCCAAATCGACGGCCTGCACGCCCGCCGCGTCATCATGGCGGAAAAATACGGCGTGAAGCATCCGGCCATGCAGGAGAATCTTCGCTCCATGGAGGCCTTGGAGCGCTTGCGCGACGAGTTGATCAAGGTCGCGATGGCGAACCTGCGCAATTTGCGCGAAAAGGCGATCAGCGAGGAGCACGAGCTCTCCCTTCAATTGGCGGAGGCCGAAAAGGAGAGTCTTCGGCTTGATCAGATGGGCATTCAATTCAACGTGTTGCGCCGCGAGGCCGAGACCAACCGCGCCACCTACTCACAACTTTTGAATCGGCTGAACGAGACCCTGGTTTCCTCCCAGTTGGAAAATTCCAACGTCCGCCTCGCCGATCGTGCCAACGTCCC
>JAIXVP010000115.1 GCA_027482905.1 Opitutaceae bacterium | reverse complement strand
CAAAAAGCACGTCGGCCCCGGCGCGACCGGCCGCCACGGCCTGGTTGGAGCCCTTGCCGCCCGGCCCGGTGGTGAACACGCCGAGCGTGGTCTGGCCGGCGGTGGGAAACGCGGCGCAACGCCAGGTGAGATCCTGCACGTAGCTGCCGACAACGATAACGGCGGGGGAGGCGGGCATGGGGTAAAAGGGGCGAAAACCGGATGCTCAGGCGGACGTGGCCGGCCGGGATGGGGCGGAGAACTCAAAAGCGCCGGGCAGGAAGCGCCGCACCAGGGCGCGGTAGGGCGCGAGCAGGAGCACGGCCATCAGGAGCTTCGCCACCAGATCTCCGCCGGCCAGCGGCAGCCACGGGACCTCGGTGCCGTGGAAAGCGATGGAAAAGAAGATCGCGGTATCCAGAATCGAGGCGCTCACCGAGCCCCAGAACGGAGCCTTCCACCAGGAGGCGCGGCGCAAGCGGTTAAAAATAGCCACATCCAGCAACTGCGAGACGAGGAAGGCGGTGCCGGAGGCGGCGGCGATCTGAGGAGTGGCGAGCCAGAGCGAAAGGGCGATGCCGACGGCAAAACCCACGAAGGCCACCTCGCGGGCTCGGCGCGGCCCGAAGCAGCGGTTGCACACGTCGGACACGAGAAAAGCGATCGGGTAGGAGAACGCGCCCCAGGTGAGGTAATCGTTGATGGGATACTGGACGAGCCAGTTGGAGGAGCCCACGACCGCCGCCATGGCCAGCGCGAAACCGGCGCGGGCGGCGAGGGAGGAGGGGGCGGTGACGTCGGACATAAGCGGGACGTTCGCGTCAAAGCGCCCCGTCCGGCAAGGCAAAGGTCGCGGCGGGCGCTTTCCGGGCGATCTCGGCCTCGCATTCGGGCGAGCCGCGCGCGAGTTCGCGGCAGACCCGCGGACGGCGGTCGTAGACGCTGCAGAAGAAACGTCGGGCGCCTGATACCGGCTCGATGCTCACCGCCAAGGCGGCGCAGCGGCCGCCGGTCATGCGGAGGTAGGCGCGGTTACCGATGAATCGCGCCAACCGCTCCGCGTCGGATCCGAGCCGCGCCCAATCGTCGCCGTCGAGGCGCACGTAGTTTTCCGAGGGCGAAAAACAACACGCGCCGCAAAGCTGGCAGTCCGGCGCGTCGGAAGGGGCGTTCGGTGGGGAAACCGGTTGGGTCGGCGGGTTCAAGTCGCCCGGACGGAAGCACAAAGCGGTCCTGTGCGGCGCGTTTCCGGAGGGAGATGCCGCCGTCAGTCAGCAAGGCGGACGCGGCTCAAAACCCGGTCGGCTCGGGCACGACGCCGACGACCTTGACCTCCACCCGGCCGGCGGCGTCGGGCAGACCGAGGTTGGCGCTGAAGATCGAGCGAACCTCCTGGACCAAGTAGCCCTGGATGGCGTCGAGCTTGGCGTTGGGGCGGACCTTTAGTTCGAGCGTGGTGTGGAATTTACCGCCGGAGCGGCTCACCCGGGCGCGAGCGCGGACGACGCCCTTGAGTTGCTCGGCGCAGGCTTCGAGCAGGCGGTTCAAGGCATGGCGCGAGATGGCGAGACGGCCGTTTTCGTCCTTGCGCAGCACGAGGCTGGAGGAGGGCCGGACCAGCACGAGGAGCACCCAAAACGCGAGCGCGAGCCAGATAAGGGCGAAGGCGCGCGGAGCGTCGGCGATCAAGACGTCCACCCAGGTTTCGTAGTCGTTCATGGTGGGGGTTTTGATCGTTCGCGGGCGGACGGATTAGTCGGTCGCGGAAACCTCCGGCCAGACCTCGTCGTGGCGGTCCGGCGCGGCGACGCCGGAGGGATCGGGGGGCAGGCGCACGCCCTCGATGATGACGTCGACCTTGCGCACACCCTTGCCGGTCATGGCGCTCACTTGGTTGCGCACCGCGACCTGGACCTCGTAGGCGGTTTTGCCGATCTCGGCCCCGAAGGCGATTATGAGGCGCAGCTCGATGTAATAATGGTCCTCGGCGTCCTCGGTGACGCGAACCCCGCGATGATCGAAGTCTTTCTTGGCAAACAGTTCGCTGATACCGTCCACGATTCCGCCGCCAACTCCGGAAACGCCCGGGATGCGCAGTGCAGCCAGCCGGACGATGCCGGCGACCACGGTGTGGTTGATCTTGATTTCGCCCAATGACGGCTGCTCGTCGTAACGTGAGGGCGGCGTCGGATCGGCGGGCGCGGGCGGCGACATGATGCGTCTCTGAATACGGAAAGCCTCCCCGTGGGCAACCCGTTATCCGGGCGCCACGCAAATCAACGCTGCGGTCGGCGCGGGCTTTGCGCGTTCGCCGCCGAAGTCCTACTGCGTGAATAGATCGACCGGGGTGCGGGCGAAGAATTCCTCCATGTAGGCGGTGGTGGCCTTGCCTTCCATGAAGGTGGGGTCGCTCATGATCGCCTTTTGGAGCGGGATGGTGGTCTTGATGCCGCGGATAAGGTATTCGCTGAGCGCGCGATAGCTGCGTTCCAGGGCGATCTTCCGGGTCGAGCCGAAACAGATCAGCTTGCCGATCATGGAGTCGTGGTAGGGCGGGATGGTGTAACCCGAATACGCATGCGAATCGACCCGCACGCCGTGGCCGCCGGGAGCGTAGTAAAGGCCGATGGTGCCGGGGCTGGGCGCGAAGTTGCGCGCGGGGTCTTCGGCGTTGATGCGACACTCGATGGCGTGCTTGGTGAAAGTGATGTCGCCCTGGTCGAAGGCCAGCTTCTCGCCGTTCGCGATCAGGATCT
>JAIXVP010000158.1 GCA_027482905.1 Opitutaceae bacterium | reverse complement strand
GGCTGCGGGGCGGGACTGGCCTCCGAAGCCTTCGCCCGGTTCGGCGCGAGGGTGACGGGGGTGGATGCGGCCGCCGATGCCCTGGCCGCGGCGCGGGCCCATGCGGCGGCCGGGGGGCTCGACATCGAATACCGGGAGGGCGGGCCAGAAGACCTGCTGGCGGAGGGCGCGCGCTTCGACGCCGTGGTCGCCCTGGAGGTGGTGGAGCATGTGGAGGAACGCGCGGCCTTCTACGCGGCGCTGGCCGGCCTGGCGGCGGGGCCGGTGTTCCTGTCCACGCTCAACCGCACGGCGCGGTCCTTCCTGATGGCCAAGCTCGGCGCGGAATACCTGCTGCGGCTGCTGCCCATCGGCACGCATGACTGGAAGATGTTCGTGACCCCGGGCGAATTGGGCGCGGGGCTGAAGCGCGCGGGGCTGCGGGTGACCGACATCGCGGGGATGACGATGGACCCGCTGACGGGGGGGTGGCGGGAGAGCCGGGACCTCGGCGTGAACTACCTGGTGATGGCGCGGGGGGCGGGGGGGTAGGGGCAGCTATCCCCCGTAGACCCTGGGTTGCGCGGTGCAAAAGGGCTTCGCCATCGCGGCGGCGGCGACGTCGCCGCCGATGCGCTCCGCAACCGCGCACAGGCGCGCGGGCGGGCTTTCGACCAGGCCGCCATAGGCGAACTGGGCAAGCACCTTGCGATCCAGCATCGCGATGATCGGGCCGGCATGGGGACGGGCAGCCTCCCCCGCCATCTCCAGCGCGTAGGCGAGGTCGTAGAGGGCGTCGCGCGTGGCACGGTCGATCACTCGGCTCCCCGTGCCCGCCAGCATCCGCGTCATCAAGGCACTGACCGTCTCCAGCGCCCCGGGCTCTCCGCAGGCGATGGCGATGCGGGCGGTGGCGCGGCCGAGCGGCGTATCGGCGCCGACCTGGTCCCGCACCGGGAAGGCGAGGCCGCGGTCGGCCAGGCAGAACTCCGCGAGCACGACCCGGGCATCGACACGGAGGTCCGCGATCGCCTCGCTGACGATGCGTTCCGGGTGGAAGGCGGCGCGGGCGACGGCCTGCACGATCCGGGGTTCGAGCGGGCCGATCTGGCGAGCGAAGGCCATTGTTTCCGCGCCGACGTAACGCTCGCCGAAAAGGCCTGCCGCCGCCGCCGCGTCGGCGAGGTCGTGGAACAAGTCGAGAGGAGCGCAGGGCGGCGATTCGTCACGGGACGTGAATGGCGGCCGTGCAAAATGCTGCATCGCCGCGCTCTGAAGTGTCGACCACCTGTCGCCGGGCCGGAATGTCCGCAGCACCTCCAGCATCAGCCGATCGCGGTGCTGTTCGCGGTCAGTCGGCGCCCGGCAGCGGTCCGGTGGCGGTACGGGCGAATACCGCGCCGGGCCCAGCGATCCGGCCGGGGCTTGCGGGACCGCGAGGGGCGGGAAGGTCAGCCAGACGAGCCACAGCCACCCGGCGGCGATCGTTGCTGCGGCCATGATGACCGTTCGAGCTGACATGCGAATCCCCCGGGCCTCCGCCTAACGCCAGCCGCCCGCTGGCCGTGACAGCATCGCAGTTGCGCCGGATTTGCAACATTCGGGGAAGCGGACCGAAGGGCGCCGTCATGCCGTGGCTGCCCCCGTGGCCGACCGTTGGCGCGATCAGCCAGGCGGCAGCAGCCGGCGGGTGACACGCCGGGCGCCGTGAAGGATGCGCAGGATCTGCACTTCCTCTCCCGTGACGCGATAGAGGATGAGGTAGGGCGTTTCCGTCAGGCGGCGGACGCCGGGGCCAAGCCGGGGAAGCCGCTCACCGGCCTCCGGATGATCCGCCAACAGGTGCACCCGCTTGACGAGGCGGTCGACCAGAGGTGCCGCGCTGGCGGGACGATGGTGCTCGACATGGGCCCTGGCATCGACCAGATCGCCGATTGCAGATGGCAGGAAACGCAGCCGAGGCACCTACCGGGGCCGTAGCGGCGCGCCGTTGAGGACATGGTCCTTGAGGTTATCGAGGTCGACCTCGACCGGTTCGCCGCTCGCCAGCGCCTCCTCATAGGCGTCCTTCAGCCAGGCCTCGTCATCCTCGGCAAGGCTGGCCTCGGCCGCCTCCAGCTGGTGCAGCGCCTCGCGCAGCACCGCCTCGGCGGAGGGGAAGCGGCCGCTGGCGACCTTCGCCTCGATGATCGCGACCAGGTCGGGGGAGAGGGTGATGGTCATCCTGGGCCTCCTCTCCCCCCATAACACGCCAGGGCGGCTCGCGTCCCGGTCTACGCTGCCGAGACGCTGGCGACGAAGCCGCGGACCTCGTCCTTCAGCCGTTCCGCCTGGCGGGAGACGTCGGAGGCGGCGCCGAGGACCTGGTCGGCCGCCGCGCCGCTGTCATTCGCGGCCTGGGTGACGCCCTGGATATCGGCGCCCACCAGCTGCGTCGCCTCCACCGTCTGCTGGACGCTGCGGGCGATCTCCTGCGTCGCGGCGCCCTGTTCCTCGACGGCCGAGGCGATGAGGGTGGCGATCTGGCTCACCTCCTCGATCCGGCC
>JAIXVP010000264.1 GCA_027482905.1 Opitutaceae bacterium | reverse complement strand
GCCCAGAAGCCGCGGTCGGTGAAGCCGTAGCTGTGCAGGCCGACGCCGAGCAGGTTGGTGCCGAACCAGCTCCAGCTGGTCACGATGTTGCCGAAGATGGCCAAAGCCATCAGGCCGCGCGGGCCGGACAGTTTGCCCCAGCGGACATGGAGGATGAGGGCGTTCCAGATCACGATGATCAGCGCGCCGTTTTCCTTCGGGTCCCAGCCCCAGAAGCGGCCCCAGGACTGGTCGGCCCAGATGCCGCCAAGAATGGTTCCGACCAGGCTGAAGAGGGTGGCGAAGCAGAGGATGCCGTAGACCATGCGCTCGAGGGCTGCGGCGGTGTCGCGGTCGAGCGAGCGGGTGAACGCGCCGCGCAGGACATAGAGCGCGCCAAGGAATCCGGCGAGGTAGGTCGCGCTGTAGCCGATGGTGATGATCACGACGTGGGTCGCCAACCAGAAGTTCGAGTCGAGCACGGCGCGCATCATCTCCAGCGTGTCGCCGCTGAGCGAAAGGTGGTGGGCGATGATCAGGCCGGAAAAGCCGATGATGCCGCCGGCGGCGCTGGCCAGGCCGCGCGGGTGGATTTTTTCGAGGATGAGACAGAGCCCGACCGAGCCCCAGGCGACGAAGAGGGCGGAGGAGTAGAGATTGGTCACGGGCGGTCGGCCCTCGATCCACATGCGCATGCCGATGCCGGCGCTCATCAACACGAAACCCAGCGCGAGCAGATGGAAAGCCGAGCGGCCGAGGACTTCGGGCCATTTCAGCCACGAGGCCAGGGCGAGGAGCAGGGTGGCGACGAAGATGACCATGCCGGTGTAGAAGGGCGCGGCGGCCTTGAAGCGGGTCTCGGCGTCCACTTTGACAAGCTGTTTGGCGAAGCGCTTGTCCGTCTCGGCGCGGAGAAGTTTTACGATGGTGTTGAACTCCTCCGCCTTTTGTCCGCGCCAGGCGTAGGCGAGGCCGGCGTAGCTGAAGGCGTGGGCCTCGATCGCGCCGGTCTGGAAGGTGTCGAGCAGGACGGCGCCGGTCTTTCGCCAGGCGGTGTCGTTTTTGTCCGCGTCGTCGGGCGGGATGGGCATCAGGTAGGCGTTCTGGGCCATGAAATCGAAACGCGAGGCGAGGTCCATCAGGCGGCCGGCGGCGGCCTCGTTGTGCGGCTGCTTTTGCTGGCGCAGGCGCACGGCGGCGATACCCTGGGGGAGGGTGTCCTGAAAGGTGCGGAGGGCGTTGAGCGGATCGTCGAGGTCGGGCGGAGTCAGGGAGGCCTGGAGGCGGACGTAGAGGCCGATGTTGTCCCGCAGGGCGACGACGGCGCGCTGGAACGGAGTGCGGCGCTGGGCCTCGATGGGCATGGCGAGGCCGGCCTGGCGTTCGAGTTCCTCGAGGCCGGGCGTGAGCTGGGCGTAGGAGAAGCGTTTTTTGCCGGCGCCGTCGGCCTCGGTCAGCTTGAGCAGGGCGAGCAGGTCCGGGTGGACGACCTCGAAGACCTGGTAGGCGTTGGCCTTGCGGTCGTCGAGCAGCACGTCGGCGATCCAGCGGGAAGGGGTGAGCTTGGCGCCGTCGGCCAGGCGCACGGTCTGGCGACCCTGGAACTGGAGCAGGGTGGCGCGGGCGACGGTATCGAGGGGTTTGATACGTCCGCCGACCAGGACGGGGAGGCGGCCGAAGGCGACGGTGTCGGGCGTGCCGGCGGGGTCGGCGGGAGCGCGCAGGGTCGAGGCAACGTAGAGAACGCCGAGCAGCAGGAGCAGGAGCGGGATGATTTTTTTCATGGCGCGTCGGGTCGGGGTTCAGCTTCCGGCCGGGGCGGCGGCGAAGTAGGCGCGGGTCTCCGGGCGGTTGAAGGCGCGGGCGAGGGCGAGCAGGGCGGCGGCGGTGAGGAGGTGGACGCCGATGATGACCCAGCGCAGGATGGCGTCGTAGATGTCGCCCCCGAGGAAGCCGTAGGCGGTGACGCCGGCGAGGAGGAGCACGGCGAACCAGGCGTAGATGCGCAGCAGGCCGCCCACCCAAGCCCGTCGGGCCGCCAAGCCGAAGAGCAGGGCGGCGCAGGCGAGGAATTCCGTTCCGAGAACGACGAGGCCGATGACGGCGGGGGTGCCGTCGGCGGAGGCGCCGACCCAGAGGCCGACCAGGCCGGCGAAGAGGCGCAGGGCGAGGACAAGGCCGAGGGCGACAACCGGGCCGGGCAGGGTGGGGGCGAGGCCCGGGGCGGCGGCGGGCTCGAAGCGCCGCGCGGAGAAGACGACGAGATGCCAACCGAACTGCCAGAACAGGCCGACGGCCATCAGGAGGCAGCTCAGGTAGGGGATGACCCACGACGGGTTGCGCACGACCTGGAGCACGGTGGTCTTATCGTTGTTGTCGAAGCCCGCCTGGTAAAAGGTCATGCCGTCGTAGCGCAGCGGGTTGTTCATGAAGATCAGGACCTCGCGATCCTGGCTGCCGTCGGGCGTGACGAGGCGGACGCGGCTGGAAAAGTTTTTCGGGATCTCGGTGCCGGCGTAGCGATCATGGGTGAAATCCAGCAACGTGAGCGAGTAGGGTTTGTAGGCGCGTTGGAAGCGCAGGCTGAGGCGCCATTGGCGTCCGGCGGCGGTGAAGGTCTCGGGCTCGGTCAGCATGGTGGACACGAGGAAAACGCCGAGACTCCCGCCCTCGGGGGTGACGACCTCGACGAGCGCGGCGGGCAGGTTGCGCTGGTCCATCTTGTAGGTCTTGGCCATCGGCGTGATGGCGAGGCGCGGACCGATGCCTTGGTTGGACGTGTTTTCCACCGTGCGCTGTCCGGCGGGCGCTTGTTCGCGCATCATCAGCGAGGCGTTCGGGTAGTAGGCGCGGGGGACGATGCGAAAGGGCAGGGCGTCGGGGGCGATGGGTTTGGTGCGGGCGAGGTGGCTCTCCGGGATGGCGGTGACGATCTCCTCGTCGGGCCGGGTGACATCGACCACGGCCAACTCGTTGAAGCGCCAGCTCTCGGAGTAGTTGCGCGTCTGGCCCTCATCCAGGCGCATCTGGTATTCCTCCTGGTAGAGGCCGGTAAAAAGCTCGCCCAGCAGGAGCAGGATCAGGCCGGAGTGGACCAGCTGGATGCCGGCTTTTTTCCAGGTGAAGGCGAAGCGCTTGGCGTGGGCGGCGACGAGGTTGATCAACAGCAGGCCGCCGATGAAGTAGCCGCCGGGAAACACGGGGACGGGGAAACCCTTGATGTCGTGCAAGACGATGAAGCTCTTGAACCACTTTTCCTGCACCGCCCAGATGCCGAGATGAACCTGGTCCAGCGTCGCGAAAAACACGAGCACGGCGGACAGCGCGAGCAGGCCCACGGTGAGGCGGAGCGAGACGAAAAAGCGGACGAATTCCAAGTAGAGGGCGCGCATGGGGACGCCGCGCGAGCGCGGCGAGTTTAGGGTGAAAGGTTCAGATTTAGGGAGATGCGGCGTTCGCTTGGCGGCGGCGCGATTCGGCGGGTTAGTTGGCGGGGCGCAGGGTTTGCAGGAAGGCGAGGAAAGCGGGTTTTTCCCGGGCGACGACCGCGTCGGGGCCGTCGAGTTTGAAGAACCAGGTCGCGCCGGCGTGGGGCACAAGGG
>JAIXVP010000415.1 GCA_027482905.1 Opitutaceae bacterium | reverse complement strand
GAGCCTGTTCTCGGTGTGGGATGGCGGCATGGCCAGCCACGGCGGCTTCCTGGGTGTTGCCGTGGCGCTCGCCTGGTCCGCCTGGAAATTTCGCCTGCCCTGGCGGCACCTCGCCGACCTGATTGCGAGCACGGCCTCGGCCGGAATTCTATTCGGTCGCCTGGCCAACTTCATCAACGGCGAACTCTGGGGCAAAATCGCCACCGTCCCCTGGGCGGTGATTTTCCCGGCCAGCGCGCCCGAGGGCACCCCGGTCGAACTCATCCCGCCACGCCACCCTTCCCAGATCTACGCCGCCGCCTTGGAGGGCCTGCTCCTGCTCGGGCTTGCCCAGTGGCTGCTCTGGAAAACCCCGCTGATCCGTCGCCACCCCGGCCGCCTCGCCGGGCTCTACCTGGTCGGCTACGCCGTCGTGCGCTCCATCGGGGAGGTCTATCGCGAGCCCGACGCCGGCCTCATCCTCGGTCTAAGCCGGGGCGCCTTTTATTCGATCTTCATGGTCTTCGGCGGTCTTGCGCTCTGCCTGATCCCGGGCCGCCCGCTTCCCGCTCCTACCGCAACGGCGCGGAAAAACTGAAACCGTCCGCCGCCAGCGCCGCCCGCACCGCGTCGAGCAGGCGCGCGGCCTCCGGTCCGTCGCCGTGCACGCAAAGGGTCCGCACCAAGCCCGACCGCGCCAAACGCAGGGCCTGCGCCACGGCCACCTCCTCGTCCTCGATCAGCGCGCCCGGCTCGCCCCGTGGGACAAGCCTCCCGTCCGGCCGGTAGCCCCGGTCGATGAACCCCTCCGCCACGAAGCGCAGCCCCGCCGCGCGGGCCGCGTCCCGCAGCGCCCCGTCCGGCGGCCCGACCAGCGCCGGCCCGTCCCCGCCGCCGGCCGATCCCGCCGCCTCGGCGCAGACCCGCGCGGCGGCCGCGTCGGTATTGAGATAATGATACAACGCGCCGTGGGGTTTCACATGCGCAACCGTGACGCCCTCGGAGGTCGCCGCCGCCCCCAGCGCGGCGAGCTGGCCGACGAACAGATCCCGCAGCCCGTCCAAGGTCAGCGCGACCGCACGCCGGCCGAAATTCGCCCGGTCGGCGTAGCCCGGATGGGCCCCGACCGCGACGCCCCGAGACCGCGCCCTCCGGCAGGCCGCGCGCATCGTAACCACGTCGCCCGCGTGGCCGCCGCAGGCGATGTTCGCCGAGGTGATGCCCGCCGCGAACAAGGCCTCCTCCCCCGGCGCGCCCTCGCCGAGGTCGGCGTTCAGATCGATCACGAGCGACCCCGTCATCGCAGCATGCCCAGCCCGACCCGCAGGCGCGCGAGGTCCGCCGCCACCCGCAACCGGGATTGTTGCGCGGCGGACACGTCGGTCGTCCGGAAAACGATCTCCGCCCCCGGCCGCGCCTGGGCGAGCAGGGGCAGGTCGATCGACGCCACCTGGCCGAGCTGCGCATAGCCCCCGATGGTCTGCCCTTCCGCCATCAACACGATGGGCTGCCCGTCCGGCGGCAGTTGCACCGTGCCCGGCACGACCGGCCGGGAAACATCCCCGCCCGCGCCGACCGGCAGCGTGAAGGCCTCCCCTTGCAGGCGCAGGCCCATGCGGTCCGACTTGGCGCTAAGCTGGAAACGCCGCGCCTCCACCGCCCGCGCCGCGCCCTCCGCACCGTGGCGGCGAAAAATCCGCGCCCAGTCCGGCCCCGGAATCAGTCGCACCTCCACCACCGCCCGCCGCTCCGGCGGCGGCACCGGCGCGGCCAGCCGCCATCCCGCGCCGCCCGGCACCTCGTCGGGGCGTTCCGTGCCCAGCGGCACACGATCTCCCGCCTCCAAAGCCCGCCCGCCCAGGCCGCCGAAATCCGCGCCCACCACCGTGCCCGCCCCGCCCAGGACCAACGGCGCGCGCACCCCGCCGCCCGCGAAAGCCACGTAAAGCCGCGCACCCCGCGCCAGCGCCGCGCAATCCAGAATTGCCCCGGCCTCCAGCCGGATCGGCCGGCCCGCCGCCAGCCCGGCGACCTCGGCCCCGGCCAGCGCCACCGTGGTGGCGTGGGGAAAACGCAGCACCGGCCCCACATAGGTGCACTCCAGCACCGCCGCGCCGGGCGGGTTGCCCACCGCCAGATTCGCCACCGCCGCCGCCCACGGGTCGAGCGCTCCGCCCGCCGAAAGGCCCGCGGCCGCGAAGCCCCGCCGCCCCAGATCCTGCACCGTGGTGAGCGCGCCGGGCTTCACCACCTCGCAAAACCGCCCCAGCCCGGGCTCGCGCGAGCCGCCGGTCCGCGTCTTCACCGGGACGGCCGAGGCGGGCGGCGCGGGCAGTTTGTCCACCGCCTTGAATTTCACCTCGTCCCCCGCCGCCAACCGCGCCGGCGCCTCCTGTCCGGGATTGAACAACTCCAGCGCGGTTCGCCCGACGAGTTGCCACCCTCCCGGGGTCTCGCGCGGGTAGATCCCCGTCTGCTCCCCGCCGATGCCCACGCTGCCCGCCGGCACCCGCAGGCGCGGGGTCGCTTTGCGCGGCGTGGCTAGCGCCTTCGGCAGACCCGACAAGTAGGGAAACCCCGGCGTGAACCCGATCGCCGCCACCAGATAATCCGCCCCGGTGTGGAGTTTCACCACCTCGGCGGCGGACAACTTCGCCGCCTTCGCCACGTGCTCGAGATCGGGCCCGTGCTCGCCGCCGTAGCACACCGGCACCACGTGCGTGCGCGCCGCCCGGACCTTTCGCGCCGCCGTCGGTCCGTCGCCCGCCAGATGACGTTCCAGCCACTCCGCCACCACCCGCCAGGGCAGCTCGCCGCGCGGGGTCGGCACCCCCTCGGGCTCGTAGCTCACTCCGATCGAGGCGTAGGCCGGCACGATCTCAATCACCCCGGCCAGCCGGTCCGCCGCGAGATCAGCCGCGAGCGCCCGCACCCGAGCGAGCATGGCCGCGTCCGGCGTCCCCGCCAGCGTGATCAAAAAGGCCGTGTCCCCCATCGCTTGCAGACTCATGGCCGCAAGCTGGCGACCGCCGCGCCCGGGCACAAGCCGCCACGCGGACCGCTTATCTCCGGCCCCGGCCCGTCTGATAAACCATCGGAATGGATTGCCCTTCCGCGGCCGGCGGCGACACGTTTGCCCTTCGCCGCATGCGCCGCCCACCCTTCGTTCCCCTGTTCGCAACCCTCGCCGTGTTGGTCTTCGCCGGCTGCCGCCGGGAGGAAATCCGGACCTACACCGTCAAAAAGGAAACGCCCACGCCCGCCGCCGCGTCCTCCGCCACCCCCACCGCCGCAGGCGGTTCGGCCGCCCCCGGCTCCGACGCCGCGATGCGCAACACCGCCGTCACCACCGCCGACGGCCCCGGCCTGGCCTGGACCGCCCCCGCCCACTGGACGGTCGGCCCCGAGAAAGCCATGCGCAAGGCGACCTTCCTGATCCCCGGCGAAAACGGCGCGCCCGGCGCCGAGCTGGCCGTAACGGCCTTCCCCGGCGACGTCGGCGGCCCCCTCGCCAACGTCAACCGCTGGCGCGGCCAGCTCTCGCTCCCGCCCATCGGCGAGGCCGAGCTCGCCACCGCGCTGACCCACCTGGACGTCGGCCCGCTCCATCTCGACTACGTCGAACTCGCCGCCGCCGGCTCGCCACCCGCCCGCCGCGTGCTCGGCGCCCTCGTGCCCCACGCCGGCGCGACCTGGTTCTTCAAACTCGACGGCCCCGACGTGGTCGTCGCCCGGGAAAAACCCGCCTTCCTCGCCTTCCTGCAAAGCCTGCGCCCCGCCAACTAGCCCGCCGAATCGCGCCTCCGCCAGGCGGACGCCGCGTCCCCCTTTAATCTGAACCCTTCACCCTAAACTCGCCGCGCCCGCGCGGCGTCCCCATGCGCGCCCTTTACCTGGAATTCGTCCGTTTCTTCGTCTCGCT
>JAIXVP010000434.1 GCA_027482905.1 Opitutaceae bacterium | reverse complement strand
GGCTGGCCATGCCGCCATCCCACACCGAGAACAGGCTCATGGGCTCGTCCAGCAGCGCCCGCGGTTGATAAAAAAGAAAATACCCGAGACGCCCTCCGACCAGCACGCCGATCACCAACGCGGTCATGAAGTCGCCCGCCTGCTCGGCGTTCAAGGTGGTCAGTCCGTGTTTTTCGTAGCGGCGCAGGAGCCACCACGC
This sequence comes from Opitutaceae bacterium, assembly GCA_027482905.1. GTDB lineage: Bacteria > Verrucomicrobiota > Verrucomicrobiia > Opitutales > Opitutaceae > IMCC26134_A. The sequence goes on along the minus strand of JAIXVP010000434.1, from coordinate 6,603 downwards.
CGCGGCGAAGCCGACAAGATAGGCCAGTCCGTAGTAACGGACGCCCATGGTTTCGGTGAAGCGCACCAGAAACGGGCTGAGATCGTGAACCCAATAGGCGAGCGGAGGCGTAGGCATGAGACGGGAAACCGTATGTGGGGAGAAGCGGCAAACGAACGAAAAGTAAAAACGTCCGGTCGGACGGCGTCATTGCCCTTGACCGGCGCCCAACTTGTAAAAACAGTAAGTCATCCCCTTATGAAACCCTTCGCGTTGTTCGCGTCCGTTCTCGTTGGTTTTGTCGCCTTTTCCCACACCGGCTGTGCGGTCTTTTCCAAGGGCCGGAAGCAAACCGTTGTGGTTCGCTCCACTCCGGAAGGCGCAACGACCAAGATCAACGGCACCGAGGTCGGCTCGACGCCGTTCAAGGTCAATTTGAAGCGCGACGAGGTGTTTCGTGTCGACCTGGCGAAGAACGGTTTCGAGGACGGTTCGGCGCTCTTTCTTCCTTCCACCACCGCCTACGATGCGCGCTACCTGCGCTGGGGCATCGACTATCAATTGGGCGCGGCCAAAGATCTCATCCCCGCTGAAATGTCGGTCGAGTTGAAGCCGGCGCTGGCGGTGTCCAGCGGAGCCGATCGGTATTCCGAGCTTACCGCCCAGATCAACCGCGCCGACGCATTGCTGGAGAAGGGCGAGCTGACCAAGGCCGACCACAAATACCTGGTCGATAAGATTCTCGCCACGTTTCAGATTCTGAACTGAGTCCGTCGCCAGTTTCTCGTTTCAAGGCACCCGAACGGGTGCCTTTTTTGTTGCCCGAAGGGCCGAGGCACCCGCCTGCTGTAACCCTTTCATGAGCGACCTGAAACGCACCCCGCTTCGCGATTTCCACGCCGCTCGCGGCGGCCGGCTCGTGGACTTCGCCGGGTGGGAAATGCCGGTCCAATACCGCTCCATCCTGGAGGAGCACAAGGCGGTGCGTCGGTCGGCCGGACTCTTCGACGTCAGCCATATGGGCGAGGTCGACGTGAAAGGACCGCAAGCCTTGGATTTTCTCGAGCGCCTCGTGACCAACGAGGTCGCCCGCCTGCATCCCGGCAAGGTGCTCTACACCCCGATGTGCGCGGAGGACGGCGGCACGCTCGACGACCTGCTGGTCTACCTGCGCGCGCCGGGGGATTATCTCCTTTGCATAAACGCGGGCAACATCGCCGCCGACCTCGCGTGGATGACGCGGCAGGCGGAGGGCTTCGACGTGACGGTTACCGACCGCAGCGCCGACCACGCGCTGCTCGCGATCCAGGGGCCGGCCAGCGCGGCCATCGTGCAATCGCTCACGGGGTCGAAACTCGGGCTGCTCACGAACTACACCTTTTGCGAGGGCACGGTGGCCGGCGTGCACTGCCTGATCAGCCGCACGGGCTACACCGGCGAGGACGGTTTCGAACTCTATCACGCCCCGGCCGACGCCGTCGCGCTGGCCGAGGCCTTGCTCGCCGCCGGCGCCCCGCACGGGCTCGAACTCGCCGGACTCGGCGCGCGCGACAGCCTGCGCCTGGAGGCGGGGTTTCCGCTTCACGGCCACGAGCTCTCGCCGTCCATTTCCCCGTTGTCCGCCGGCCTCGGCTGGACGGTCAAGCTCGCGAAGTCCCGCCCCTGCCTCGCCCACGCCGCGCTCGCCCGGGAAAAGACCGAGGGCTCGGCGCGCCGCGTGGTGTTTTTTCGGACCGGCGACCGTCGTATCGTCCGCGCCGATACCCCGGTCAGGGGCGCGGACGGCGCGACGGTCGGCCGGGTTTTGTCCGGCACGCTTTCACCGCTGTTGAACGAGGCCATCGGGTCGGCGTTGATCGACGCCTCCGCCGTCGACGGCGGGCTGCGCGTGGACATCCGCGGGACCGACATCGGTCTTCGGACGGTCCGCCCGCCCTTCGTGCCGCTGCGGCGCGGTTGAACGATCCCCGGCTTGGCCCCATCCATTTCCCATGAGCAACATTCCCGCCGACCTCCACTACGCCAAGTCCCACGAGTGGCTGCGCCTTGCCGGCGACGGCACCGCCGTGGTGGGCATCACCGACTACGCCCAGTCCAGCCTGGGCGACATCACCTTCGTGCAACTGCCCAAGGTCGGCGCGATCCTCGCCGCCGGGGCCACCTTCGGCGTGGTCGAGTCGGTCAAGGCCGCCTCCGACCTCTACCTGCCCGCCGCCGGCGTCGTGCTGGAGGTCAACGCGGCCCTCGACGCGGCGCCCGAGATCCTTAATCGCGATCCCTACGGCGAGGCCTGGATGCTCAAACTGAAGCTCGACGGCTCCGCATCGGCGGAGCTGCTCGATCCCGCAGCCTACGCGAGCCACCTCGGTTGAGGCGTTGCGGGCGACCCGGCGCACCGGCGGTCGGACGGTTTTTCCCGCGCCCGCGCTTGCCCGGGGCGGGAATGACGTCACCCAGTGGGGGCATGAGGTCTCTCGTCGTTTGCTTCGTCGCGCTGCTGCTGGGGCTGTCCGCCTGCAAACCGGGCGGTCCGGCCGCCGTCACCGCCGAACGGCCGCCGCAGCGGGTGGAGGTGGTCGCGCTGACCCGCGAGGACCTGCGGGAGACGCTGGAGGTCGCCGGCAGCCTCGAGGCCAACGAATCCGTCGCCATCCATCCGGAGCTGGCCGGGCTGGTGCGCGAGATCGCCTTTGTCGAGGGGCAGACGGTGGCGAAGGGCGCGCCGCTGGCCCGGCTGGATGACGCCGAGCTGGTCGCCGACGCAGCCCAGGCCGAGGCGCGCGCCGAGCTCGCCCGGCTCAATCGCGAGCGGGCCGACGCCCTCGCGGCCGACGGCAGCCTGGCCCAGGCCGAGATGGATCGGTTGCGCAGCGAGGAACGGGCCGCGCGGGCCGCGTGGGAACTCCTCCGGGTGCGCCTGGCCCGCACCAGCATCGTCGCGCCCTTCGCCGGCACGCTCGGCGCGCGCCGGCTCGCGGTGGGCGACTTCGCCACGCCCGCGACGCCGTTGACCACGCTGGATGACCTCTCGGCCTTGAAGGTGTCGTTCCGGGTGCCGGAGCGCAGCGTTCCGCAGGTGCGGCCCGGCACGCGGGTGACGGCACGGGTGCGGGTGGGAAACGACGCCCGTCCGCTGGAGGTCGAGGGCGAGGTGTTTTTCGTGAGCGCCGGCATCGACCCGGCGGTGCGCGCCACCGAGGCCAAGGCCGTGCTTCGCGACCCGCCGGCCGCGCTCCGGCCGGGCATGTTCGCGGCGGTGCGCATCCTCCTTTCGACGCGGGAAAACGTGCTGGTCGCGCCCGAGACGGCTCTGCTGGCCGGAGCGGGCGGCGTGCAGGTGATCGCGGTCGGCGAAGCGGCGGGCCGTCCGGTGGCGCGCTTCGTCAAGGTCCGCACCGGCCTGCGGGTCGGGCCGAAGGTCGAGTTGACCGCGGTCGCGCCCGATACGCTGGAGGCGGGCGACCGGGTGCTTTCCTCCGGGGTGGGCGCCATCGTGCTGTTCCCCGGCGCGCCGCTTGATCCGGTGCCGGCCTACGTCGAGGTGAAACCCCTCGGGGACGAACGCCCATGATCCTGTCCGATTTGTCCATCCGGCGGCCGGTCGTCTGCGTCGTCCTCTCGCTGCTCATCGTCACGGTCGGTCTGCTGTCCTTTCGCGGGCTGCCGGTGCGGGAGTATCCGGACATCGACGCGCCGGTCGTCTCCGTCACCACCCGCTATCCCGGCGCCGCCGCCGAGGTGGTCGAGACCCAGATCACCGACCCGCTCGAGGAACAGCTGAGCGCGATCGACGGCGTGCGATTGATGCGCTCGGACTCGGCGGAGGAGCGCTCGACCATCACACTGGAATTCAACCTCGGGCGCGACGTCGACGCGGCCGCCAACGACGTGCGCGACCGGGTGGGCCGCGCCCTGGAGCGCCTGCCCGACGAGGTGGATCCGCCCGAGGTGGCGAAGGCCGACGCGGACGACGACCCGGTGATCGTGTTGTCCTTCAACTCGCCGCGCTACAGCCGGCTGGAGTTGACCGAGATGGCCGACCGGATCGCGGTGCAGCGGCTCCAGACCATCCCCGGCGTCTCGCAGGTCGAGCTGCGCGGGCGCCGCTACGCCATGCGGCTCTGGGTGGATGCGGAACGGCTCGCCGCGCAGGGTCTGGCGGTGGCCGACGTGGAGGCAGCGCTGCGGGCGCAGAATGTCGACGTGCCCAGCGGACGCATCGAGTCGCGCGGACGGGAGTTTCCGGTGCGGCTGGACGGACGGTTGGACGACGTCTCCGATTTCGAGAACCTCGTGGTCGCGGCGCGCGACGGTTACCAGGTGAAGTTCCGCGACATCGGCCGGGTCGAGCTCGGTGCGGCCGAATACCGCAGCGACAACCGTTTCAACGGCCGCAACAACGTGGCCGTGCGTGTCCTGCGCCAATCCCAGGCCAACCTCCTCGCCGTGTCCGGCGGCGTGAAGGCCATGATCCCGGAGATCAAACGCAACCTGCCCGCCGACGTGAACGTGGAGGTTTCCTACGACACGAGCCTGTTTGTCGAGCGCTCCGTCCGGGAGGTCTATCGAACCCTGGCGGAAGCCTGTGTTCTGGTGGTCCTGACCATCTTCGTTTTCCTGCGCGACTGGCGCGCCACGGCGGTGCCCCTGGTCGCGATTCCCGTCTCCCTGATCGGCGCCTTCGCGGCGATGGCGTGGCTCGGTTTCAGTCTCAACCTGCTGACCCTGCTCGCCCTCGTGCTGGCGGTTGGACTGGTGGTGGACGACGCCATCGTGATGCTCGAGAACATCTACCGCCGCATCGAGGCGGGCGAGGAGCCGGTGCGCGCGGCGGTTTTCGGGGCGCGCCAGATGGCCTTCGCGGTGATCGCCACCACGCTGGTGCTGGTCGCGGTGTTCGTCCCGGTGGCCTTCCAGAAGGGCAACACCGGGCGGCTCTTTTTCGAGTTTGGGCTCACCCTCGCGGTGGCGGTGCTGGTCTCGGCCGTGGTCGCGCTCACCCTCACGCCCATGCTCTGCTCGCGTTGGCTGCGCCTGCGGCGGGACGCGGCCGGGGCGCCGAGCCATGGTTGGCTGCATCGGCGGACCGAGCCGGCCTTCGCGTGGTTCAACGCGGCCTTCGCCGGCCTGCTCCGGTTCGCCCTGCGCGCCCGCGCGGCGGTGCTGGTCGCGACCGCGGTCTTCGTCGTCGCGGGCGGCTGGAGTTTCACCCGTCTCCAACGCGAGCTCACGCCCGAGGAGGATCGGGGGCTGTTCACGGTGAACATGAGTTTCCCGCTCGGCTCGACCCCCGCCTACGCCTCGGCCTACGCGGCGGAGGTGGACCAGGTGATGCGGGACACTCCCGAGGTGGAGAAGTGGTTTCGCAGCACCGGCGGCGGACAGTTCGGCGGGGCCGCGCGGGGTTTCGCGTTCGTCACGCTCAAGCCCTGGGAGGAGCGCACGCGCTCGACCCAGGAGGTCCTGCGCGAACTGCGCGTGAAGCTGGCGGCGAACCCCGGCGCGCTGATCGTGGCCTCGCCGGTGCGACCGCTGGGTGGACGGCGCAGCGGCTCGGGCGGGGTGCAACTGGTGTTGCAGGGGTCGGACTACGCCGAGCTGCGCGCCACCGCCGATCGTTTCGCGGTGGAGCTGAGGGACAACCCCGTGCTGGGCCAGATCCGGATCACGCCCCAGCCGAACAAACCCCAGCTCGACGTGCGCATCGACCGCGCGCGGGCGGCCGACCTGGGCGTGCCGGTGGCCGAGGTCGCCGCCACCCTGGAGACGCTCTTCGGCGGACGGCAGGTGACGCGTTTCCGGCGCGGCGCGGAGGAGTATGACGTGATCGTGCAGGTGGCGGATCGCGATCGCGCCCAGCCCTCGGATCTCGCCGCCATCTATGTTCGCGGGGCGGGCGGCAGGGCGGTGCAGTTGAGCAACCTGGTCGACACCCGCGAATCGTCCGTGCCGGAGGGTTTTCCCCATCTCGATCGCCAACGCTCGATCACCATCAGCGGACAACTGGCGCCCGGGCGCACCCAGGGCGACGGCGTGGCGGCGCTGGAGGCGGTCGCGGCCCGCGTGCTGCCCGAGACCGTGCGAACCGCGTGGGAGGGGGAGACGCGCGAGTTCGTCGAAAGCGCGGGCGACGCGTGGGTGCTCTTCGTGCTGGCGCTGCTCTTCGCCTTCCTCGTGCTCGCGGCCCAGTTCGAATCGTGGCTCCACCCGGTCACGATCTTCTCCGGAGTGGCGGTGGCGATCGCGGGCGGCCTGCTGGTGCTTTATCTGAGCCGGTTCTGGGGGCGGCCGATGACGGACAACCTCTTTTCGCGCTTCGGCCTGATCATGCTCATCGGGCTGGTGGCGAAGAACGGCATCCTCATCGTCGAGTTCGCCAACGAGCTCCAGATCGCCGGACGCACGGCGGCGGCGGCGGCCTTCGAGGCGGCCACCCTGCGCTTCCGCCCCATCCTGATGACCTCGCTGGCCACCATCCTCGGCGCGGTGCCGCTCGCCCTCGCCACCGGTCCGGGCGCGGAGTCGCGCAATCCCCTCGGTCTCGTCATCGTGGGCGGGCTCGGTCTCTCGACCGTCATCACGTTGTTCATCGTCCCCCTCATCTACATCCTGCTCGACGCGGTT
>JAIXVP010000348.1 GCA_027482905.1 Opitutaceae bacterium | reverse complement strand
GCGGGTTTACGGGTGGCGTCGCCGGGTTGGTCGGCGCGGAGCACGACGGAGCCGGCGCCGGTGAGCGTCAGGGTCTTGGCGTCGCCGGCGAGGGTCGCGATGCCGGCCGGGGTGGAGGACACCACGGTGAAGGTCACGGCGAGGCGGGCGGCATCGGTGGTGGCGACGAGGGCGAAGGGGGCGTCGCCGTAGGTCCGGGGCGCGGGCTGGGCGAAGGTGATCGTTTGGGCGATGGTCGGCGGGCCGGGGGGGAGAGCGGTGACGTTGAAACTGCGGATCACGGGCTCGGCGGCGGCGTAGTTGGCGTTGCCGGATTGGGTGGCGGGGATTTCGACCGTGCCCTCGGTGCCGGCGAGGTTGACGAGGTCGCCCTCGAGGGTGGCCGGGCCGGTCAGGGCGAACGCGACCGTGAGGCCGGGGGCGGTGGTGGTGGCGGTGAGGGTGAAGGCGGGCGACGTGGTGGTCTTGGCGGCCAAGGGGGCGAAGGTGATCGTCTGGGGGGCTTTGGCCACCGTGATGACCCGGTCCACGGTGGGGGCGGCCGAATAGGTGGCGTTGCCGGCCTGGGTGGCGCGCAGCAGGACGACGCCCGCGCCGGTGAGCGTGAGGGTGGAACCGTTGAGGGTGGCGGGGCCGGAGACGACGGTGAGCGTCACGGCGAGGCCCGAGCTGGCGGTGGCGGCGGGGAGGGTGAAGGCGGGATCGCCGAAGGTTTTGGAGGAAGGCGGCGAGAACGTGATGGTCTGCGCGGTTTTGGTGACGGCGGTGATGGGGGCGGGGAGGGTAAGGATCCAACCATCGGACTGGCCGGATGAGTCGATCGCGGTGCCGGAGACGGTGCGGCGGTCGGCGGAGATGGAGGTGACCTGGGAAAGCGTGTAGCCGGGGGTGGTGAGGCCGTAGGTGCTCTGGAGGTAGTCGGGCAGGACGACCAGCGTGCCGTCGGGCATCCAGATGGCGGCGCGGTTGGCATCGAAGGCGAAGCCGGCGCGGACGTTGCCACCGACGGTGCCGTCGTCGTTGACGGTGCGGGCGTCGGCGAAGGTGTCGCCGGTGCGTTTGGCCAGGGCGGTGGCGACGGGGGCGCCGAGGGGTGAGCCGCGATCCCAACGGAAGGCGGTGTAGCCGCTGCCGAGGGCGGCGGGGGCCAAGCCGTAACCGACGATGTAGCGGGCGGAGGGGGAGAGGGCGCGGATATCGCCGTTGGCGAGGCCGCCGGCGGGATCGGGCAGGAGGGTGAAGCCGCCGGTGGTTTGCCAGATGAAGGCGCCGTTGAAGGGTCCGGTGCGTTCGTAGCCGGAGATGGTGGTGCCATCGGCGGAGATGTCGCCCGGTGTGCTCGCGATGTCGGAGTTGGCGTTGGGGACGTTACCGAGCAGCGTGTAGGTCTGGGCGGCGGCGGCGTAGTGGAAGGCGTAATTCTGGCCGTTGGCGTCGGCGAATATGCCGGTGACGTTGCCGTTGTTGGCGATGCCTTGGGCGCTGAACACGATGTAGGACGCGATGGGTCCGAGGGGGAGGGTGGGGACCGGCAGGAGGGTGCCGGTGTTTGTGGAAAGGTCGTAAACCAGGGGAGCGTTTTTGCCGCTGGCGTTATAGACCGCCTTGGTGCCGTCGGGGCTGAGGTCGCCGAGGGTGAAATAGCTGACGAGGTTGACGGTGGTGTTCGGCAGGGGGGTGAGGCCGGTGCCGACGGTGAAGCGGGCGGCGATGCCGGCGCCGGGGAGGGCGGTGGCGGGCGAAGCGCCGGGAAGGAGGCCGCCGCCGAGGCTGTTGGTCGATTGGAACGGGGTGAAGACGGCTCCGGCGGCGGAGGCGTTGAGGGCGACGAGGGCCGGATCGCTGCTGGTGGCGCCGGCGAGGTTGGTGGCGACCAGCCGGTAGGAGCCGGCGTCGGCGAAGGTGGCTCCCGTGATGGTGAGGGTGGCGGTGGTGGCACCGGAGATGCGGGTGTCGTTCACCAGCGCGGTCTCGCCCTTCTGCCACTGGTAGGTGGGGGCGGGGGAGCCGGTCGCGGTGGCGGTGAGCGTGATAGTGCCGCCGAGGGTGCCGAAGAAGGCGGCGGGCTGGGGGTTGAAGGCGGGCGCGGTGACGGAGGATTGTCCGCTGGTGAAGAGGTTGCGGCCGCCGCCTGCGGCGAGCCACAGACCGTCGGCGCGGAGGACGGAGACGAGGTTCTGGCTGGTGGCGGGCGGGGTGGTGGGCTCGGTCCAGGTGACACCGTCGGTGCTGTGGATGACGGCCGCGCGGGCGGGACTGCCGCCCGTCACGGTGGCGCCGACGGCGACGAAGCGGGTGCCGTCGAAGAAAACGTCGTTCCACGCGGAGGTGGCCACGGGTTGGGTGCGTTGGGTCCAGGTGCCCTGGGCGCCGGTGGGGCTGGTGAACACTTTCCCGTTTCCGGTGATGACGAGGAACACGCCGGCTCCGTGTTGGATCACGGCGGCGGTGTCGGAGCCGTTGGCGCTGAAGGTGACGCGGCTGGCGGAGGCGAGGCTCTCGGGGACGACGAGCACCGTGTTGGTGTTGGTCGTGAAAGCGTAGGTGCCGGCGCCGGCGGTGGCACCGGCTTTGAAGGCGACGTCGCGGAGGTGGTAGGAGTTGTTGGCCAGCGTGCTGGTCGGGAATTTCCGCGAGGTCCACGTGAGACCGTCGGGACTGGTGATGGCCTCCGAGTAGCTGTTGGCGGAATTGGCCGCGTCGAAGTAGGACGCGGCGCCGATGACGAACTGGCCGTTAAGGAAACGGGCGCGGTAGAGTGTCGGGGTGCTGGAATCGGGGCGGACGAGCGGGCGTTGGCTGGTCCAGTCGGTGCCGACCGGGTTGAGGACGGTGGTGCGTAGAAGCACGTTTTTGGAGCCGGCGACGACGGTGGCGCCGACGCCGTGTGCGATGGAGAGGCCGCTGACGTTGGTGGTGGGGAAATTGAAGCCGGAGAAGGTCCAGTTGGAGGTGCCGGCGGCGCTGCGCCAATAGGTGGCGGTGCCGGTGACCATGAGGAAACGTTCCCCGTTGTAGGCGATACCGACGTTGGTGTTTACGCCGCCGGTGATCTGGGTGCTGCGGTCATCCCAAGCGGTGTGGGCGCGGAGCGCGGGGAGAGCGGAAAATGAGGCGATAAAGAGGACGAATAGGAGCGGTTTGCGTTGTAGAAAGCTCATTTTCATTGATTTATGATTTAGCCATTGAGTGGCAAAAGAGTAAGGTGAAACCGAGTAAGGCGGGCAAGTCTTGTGTTAATGCTTTGTCAAGGGGCGTCGTGAAACCTGCGCCTGGGTCGGATGCCATTCAGCATACCAAGATATGGAAGCACGTCTCGTAGCCGCCGACCGCGCCGGTGGTTTGCACGCCTTCCAGCCTTCGTGGTCGGCGACAAGCGTCGACCTTACCCATAGTTTACCGCCCGATCGTTTTTTGATCGGTTTCAAAGCGAAAATGGTCTGCCCGGCGGTGAAACACGGCCGGTCCACGGGGGGAGCGGCGGAGGCCTGGGTATCCGGGTCGGGTCCGGCTTAGAACCAGGCGTGGCCGGGGGAGAGGGCGAGGAGGACGAGCCAGAGCAAAAGCAGGACGCCGACGATCAGCCACAAGGGGTGGGGGCCGCGGCGAAGGGGGCGGCGCGGGGACGCGATTTCCTCGTCGTCGGCGAAGGCTGAATCGGGGAGGTCAAGGCCGTCGTAGCGGGTGTCGTCGTCGTTCCAGCCGGTGCGGTCGTCGGCGCCGCAGTGGGGGCAGGCGGTGGCGCGAGGCGGCACGGCCTCGCCGCAGACCGGGCACTCGGCGGGGGCGCGGCGGGCGGCGGGGCGGGACATGGCGAGTGGTCGGCGGGACCGGCGGAGGGCGGTCCCGGTCAGGGCGCGAGGGTGATCTGGTAACGCTCGGTGGCGTTGCCCTCGAGGCGGTCGAGGTTGGCCTGGGCGGTGCGAAGCGACACCTTGGCCTGGAGCTCGGCGAGCTTGGCCTGGTCGAAGGCGTCCTGGGTTTCCTGCACGCGGCGGAAGGTCGAGAGGCCGGAATCGTAGCGGGCTTTTTCCACCTCGAATTCGCGGCCGCTCAGCCGGGCGGCGAGGGTGGAGAGGCGGAGGTTCTCGGCCCCGGTCTCGAGCGCACGGACGGCGGTGCGAACGGAGACGAGGATCTGCTGCTCGATCTGGGCGAGACGAACCTCCTCGCGATCACGGCCGGCGCGGGCCTGGCGGAGGCGGGCGCGTTCCTCGCGGAAGCCCCACGGGAAGCTCAGGGAGAGATCGACCTGCCAGTTGTAGCCGTTGCCCGACCAGATGTTGGAGGCGGCGTCGCCCACCGTCGGATCGTAGCTGTTGTAGCCGGCCTGGGCGCCGAGATCGAGCTGGGGCAGGCGGGCGTTCTTCGCGGAATTGACGTCGATTTCCTGCTGGCGGATCGAGGCCAGGGCGGAGGCGTATTCGGGGGTGTTGGCGCGGGCGCGGGCGAGGCTGGCGGCGAGGTCGATGACGGGTTCGCCGACCGGGGGCAGGGTGACGGGGCCGATCGGGTTTTCAAAGGTCTCCTGGCCGAGCAGGCGGAGCAACTCGTCCTCGCGATCGCGGGCGGTCTGGCGGGCGAGAAGCAGGTCGCGGGCGGCGGTGGCGACCCCGACCTCGGCCTGGAGGACCTCGAGGTCGGTGGCGACGCCGGCCTCGCGGCGGGCGCGGTTTTCCTCGTAGAGTTTTTTCCGCACTTCGAGCGAGAAGGAGCGGATGCCGACCTGTTCGCGGGCGAGGGCGAGGTTGGAGTAGGCGACCTCGACGTCGCGCACGACGGTGAAGACCTGGGCGGCGAAATCGGCCCGGGCGCGGGCGGTGCCGAGGCGGGCGCGTTCGAGGGCGGCGTTGTTGATGGTGGTGCCGGCGCCTTTGAGCAGGGGTTGGCGGACGGAGATGCCGACGTCCGAATTGTAGGCCGGGTTGAGCGAGGAGGAGGAGGCCTGGGAGCGCTCGTTGCGATTCAGGCGGGTGGTGCCGGTGATGGTGGCGCCAAGGGGGATCTTTTGGGAGAGGCTCAGGCGCGCGTTGTCGTCGTCGGAGCGGGTGCCGGCGACGGGAAGGATGTTGCCGTTGGCGTCGACCGTGGCGCGGGTGCTCTGCGACTGCCCGGTGGAGGTGGAGGCGGTCAGCCTGGGGTCGTAACCGGCGCGGGCGATCTCGACCGTGTCGTTGGTCGCCTTGGAGCTGATACGCTGGAGTTGGACGTCGAAGTTGGCGTCGAGGGCGCGGGCGATGGCTTCCCCGAGGTCGAGCGGTTCGGCGAAGGGCACCACGGGGGCGGGGGCGGCGAGGATGTCCGCGACGGGCGAGACCGGGGCGGAGGGCGGGGCCTCGGGGGCCGGTTCGGCGGGCGGGAGCAGGGGGCTGAGTCCGGTCTCCACCGGCACGGGCGCGGGGTCGGCGGCGCGGGCGCCATGCGTCGCGGTCAAGGCGAGGGCGGCGAGCAGGGCGGGGAGCAGAGGGCGGGAAGGGAGGGTCATTGACGTTCGAATTCGCCGGAGGAGGTTTTCTTGAAGACGGAAAAGCCGAGGTTCTTGGCGTCGGAGACGGACAGGGGTTTGAGAAGTTTCGGCGTATGCACCGCCTCGATGGGAGCGCGTGACACGGTCTGGCCGCAGGTCGGGCAGACGGTCAGGTCGGGCTCGGAAGGAGCTTGCCGATGCTCAAAGCCCTGGCCGCAAAGTCGGCAGGGGCTTTGGACGGGAGCGTAGCGGTGGATGGGCACGGAGCGAGGTTGGCGCGGGTCGAGAAGACCCGGAGGCGGAGGGAATGGCGAATCGGAAAGTTCGCAAGTCCCGCGCCATGCGCGTTCCTCAGGGCGCGGCGGGCGCGGACTTGGTCAACTCGGTCTCGACCAGGCCGCTCAACAGCGACTGGGCGTTGGATTGCCCGAGGTTATCGGCCAGGCGGGTGCGGAGCTCTTTGTAGGCCGCGCTGGAGGAATCGACGACGGGGAGTTGTTGATCAACGGCGTAGACGAGCAGGCCGGCGTTGTCGCCGGTGGGGAGGAAGTCGCTGACCTTGCCCTTAGAGAGGGTCTGGAGCGCTTGGAGGGCGGTGTAGTCGAGGTCTTCGGGGAAGCTGCCGGAGAGGTTGAAGGGCTTGGGGGTTTTCAGGGTGACTTTGAGGCCGGCGGCGGTCGCGGCGGTGGTCACGGTGTCGGCAAAGGGTTTCCCGGAAGGGAGGGTGGCGGCGACGGTGGTTTGCAAGTTGCGACCAGCCTCGTTGAAGAGGCGGCGGAGCTCGGCCGCGCGGTAATCGGCGAGCACGGTGGCCTTGACCTCGGCGAAGGCGGGGGTGCGGGCGGGGAGGGTCTCGCGCCAAACCAGGAGGGCGGCGCCGTCGGGAGTGGGGAGGGGGTTGGAGTAGGGGCGGTCGGCCGAGAGGCGTTCGACCTCGGGCATGACCTGTCCGGAGGCGGTGTTGCCGCCGAGCGAGGCGGGCACGGAGCCGCCCGCGATGGGGCCGAGTTCGGCGAGGGTGGATCCGGGGTGCTGGGCGACGAAGGCGGCGAGGTCGGCGGGCTTCACGTTGCGCTCCAGCAACTGGACGGCGAGGTCGGATGCGGCGGCGAGGGCGGCCTTGTCGGATTCCTTTTTGCGGAGCTCGGCCTCGACGGCGGGGCGGGCGGCGGCGAAGGCGGCCTCGGGGTCGGCGGGCTTGCCGGTGGCGGGGTCGAGCGTGGGCGCGGCGGCGCCGGCGGGGGCGGGGTAGGCGGAGGGGTTGGCGTCGAAGGCGGCGCGGATGCGGGCGTCGGAGAGGCTCACGCCGGCGAGGTAGGGGGTGGCGGAGACTTGGAGGGCGGCGACGGAGACGCGTTCGGCGATCTCGTAACGGCGGGCGTTGGTCTCGAACCATTTTTCCAGGGTGGCGTCGGAGGTGTCGATGGCGGGGGCGAAGGCGGAGCCGTCGATGGTGGCGAGCGCGAGGGTCCAGGTGGTGTCGCGCTTGGCGAGGAGGTCGGCGACGTCGGAGGGCAGGACGTAGCCCGGGCCGGCGAGGAGTTTTTCAAAAGCCTGCACGCGGACGTCGTCTGAGATGACGCGGGAGACGTCGGCCTCGGTGGTGCGCGGGTTGGTTTTGAGGGAGTCGATGAAGTCGGTGTAGCGCTTGGCGTCGAACTCTCCCTTGGGGTCGGCGAAGGCGCGGAGGGTGCGGATGTGGGCCACCAGTTGTTCGGAGGTCGGCAGGGGCAGGCGGAGCTGGTCGGCGAGGTGCAGGGTGGCGTGGCGGGTGAGCGCGTATTGGCTGAGCTGGGCCTCGGGGATTTCGCGCTGGGGATTGTAGCGCAGGTAGATGCTCAATTGGGCGTCGGCGCCCAGGGTGCGTTGATCCTCTTGCCGCGATAGATCCAGGCCGAAGAAGGGGCGGGAGGGGAGCTTGCGTTCGCCGGCGCCGGCAAGCCCGTGGGAGGCGTTCGTGACAAACACGAAGGAGATGATCACGAGGACCAACAGGGTGAGGAACATCCACTTGAAGTGTTGTTGGAAGGTGCGCTGGATCCAGGAAATCATGGGGGAAAGGGGAAGACGTTGAAGGACTGCCGAGGCGGCAGGCAACCGCGAATCGCCGGGACGCGGCGGCGGGCGGGCGGGGGCCGCGCGGACGAGGGCCGGCCGGTCAGTCGCGGTGGGCGGGCATGGGGTGGTCGGTGATGAGGTCGTCGAGCGAGCGCTGGAAAAAGGCGCCGCGCTGGAAGCCGTTCAGCTCCTTGTCGTAGCTAAGCACGATGGGGTCGATGTCGGTCAGCGTCGGTCCGGTGGGGTCGCCGCCGTGGTCGTCGTCCATGCGTTTGAAATCCGCCAGGGTGGTGCGGTTGAGCGGGCGGGCGGGTTGGTAGCGGAGATCGTTTTCGGCGTCGCCTTTGCGCGCGGGCATGGGGGATAGCAGGTTCATCAGGACGAGGCGGTTCAGGCACTCGTTCAGGATCTGGGTGGGCACGCCGAGTTCGGCGCCGAGTTCGCTGGCGGTGCAGGGCGGGTGGCAGTCGCGGAAGCGGCGGCCGATGCGAAGCAGCACGGTGAGAGAGAGACGTTCGCGCATCGACTCGGCGAGCGTGTTCCAGGCGGCCTGGCTGTTGCGGAAATGGACGTTCTGGAGGGCGTAGCTCACCTGGCCGCCGAGCAGCAGGAAAAACCAGAACACGTAGAGGCCGAACATCAGGATGGGCAGGATGCCGAGGGAGCCGAAGAGGCTGCGCTGCTGGACGACCTTGGAGAGGTAGAGGAAGGCGAGGTAGTTGTTGGCCACCACCAGCAGCCCGACCAGGACGGCGCCGGCGAGCGCGCTGCGCCAGAGCACGCGGGTGTTCGGGATGAATTTGTAGAACAAGGTCAGCACCAGCATGAGCAGCACGACCGAGAGCGAGGGCAGGAGCCAGCGGAGGAAATGCACGAGCGTGGTCCCGAGGCCGAAGGGCACGGTTTTCTCCACCAGATTCAGGTAGGCGCCGGCCGACAGGCTGGTGACGACGGCGAAAAACAACACCGCGCCGAGGGTCAACACGGTCCAGTAAAACACCACCCGCATGACCCAGGAGCGGCCCTGGCGCACGCCCCAGATCTCGTTGAAGGCGTTCTCCACCGACGTGAACAACTGGAGCACGATCACGATCAGAGTCACGATGCCCACGATCCCGGCGGTGCTGTTGCGCGAGCCGGCGATGAAGCCGTCGATCAGCTCGACCAGCTCGGGGTTGACCTTCGGTGCGGGCGCTTCGGGCGGGGCGGAAGCTTCGGCCGGCGCGGGGGCGGGGCTGGGGGGGGCGGAGGCGGCGGATGTGTTCGCGGCGGGGGCGTGCGGCGGCGGGAGGTTGAGCTTGGCCGCCGTCACGACATCGGAACGGTTGACGGGTTTACCGGGCGCGGACTGGGCGGCCTCGAGTTGTTCGTATTGGGTGACCTGGGGCGCGACGAACTTGATCAGGCGGTTCAGGGTGTTGACCGCGAGGTGGGGATCCTGGCGGTCGAGCACGAAACCGGCGACCAAGACGGCGATGGCCATCAGCGGGCCCAGGCCGAGCAGGGTGGAGAAACTGAGGGAGGCGGCGCGGCTGGCGGACTTGGTTTCGCTCAGTCCGGTGAAGGTGATGGAGATGACGCGCAGACAGGCGTAGAATCGGCCGCGCGGGGTGCGGCTCTCGAGGTATTCGTTCAGCCAGATGTCGCGGGAATAGATACGGACGGCGCGTTGCCAGAGGTGGAGGCCGGGGGCGGGCATGCCGGTGATTTCAGGTCGTGAAGAAAAACTGGGCGAGTCCGCAGGCGCCGAGGACGCCCAGCGCGGCGGCGGTGAGCACGCCGGGCATGTTGATGAAGATGGTGGAGAAGTAGAGGCCGACCGCGGTGGCGGCGCTGTAGGCGAGCGGGAGGAACTGGTTGTCGAACGCGAAGAGGGAACCGGCGAAGCCGAAGCCCAGCATGGCCGCGAAGCGGACGGTCGGATACACCCCGACCGCGCTGAGGGAGAGGCACACCCCGAGCCCGAGATTTAAAAGGCCCAGCACGGCCATGGGAACCTGCAGGATGGCGAGCACATCGGCGGACATCACCACGTCGATGTGCGGCAGGATGTAGGCGGCGGCGGTGATGAAGAGAATCGCCATCGCGGAGTAGAGGCCCACGCCGGCGGCCTTGGCCTGGGCGATGGCGGGGTCGGCCCGGTCACGCGTCTCCTCGGTGCGCCCCTCGGCCGCGAGCAGCATTTCGTTCACCGTGATGGCTCGATCCCCTTCGTTCACGACGTTGAGGGTCTTTAGCTGGGAGACGTCCTTCGCCTTCACGCGGAGGCTCTTTTTGGCCGGAAACAGCGCGTCGAGCAGGGCGGCGTTGGAATTGATGGCGATCCACGACTCGGTGGCCGCGTCGTAATACAGGGTGTCGGCGTCGGCCTGGCCGTTTTCGGCGAGGGAGGTGAGTTGTTCGAGGGTGAACGGGCCGCGCGCGTCGGTCTCCTCGGCCTTGCGGATATAAAATTCCTGCGTGGACAGTGACATCACCGCAAACGCTAGGCGGACGACGGCACGCTTGTCCAACGACGAATCGCGCGGTGGAGCGACCGGGAAAAACCGGCCTACATCCGGATAAGGGTGCGGAGGCCGAGCAGGCCGAGGCCCGTCTCGAGCAGGAGCAGGGTGTGGGCGCAGAGGCGCAGGCGGCGGGCGCGGATCGCCGGGTCCTCGACCGCGACCTTCTCCACCGTGTAGAACGCGCTGAAAGCCCCGGCCAGCTCGTAAAGGTAGAGGCAGAGCACGTGGGGGCGAAGCGAGCCGGTGCACTGGGCCTGAGCGTCGGCGAATTGCACCAGCTTGCGGGCCAGGGCCAGTTCGGTCGGGGATTCGAGGGGGCTGGCGCCGGCCTCGGAAGCGGGATCGCCGGGCGTGGCGCCGAGCTTGCGGAAGATGGAGTGGATGCGGGCGACGGCGTAGAGCAGGTAGGCGGCGGTGTTGCCCTCGAGGGAGATCATCTTGTCCCACGCGAAGGTGTAGTCGCTGGAGCGGTTCTGCGAGAGGTCGGCGTATTGCACCGAGCCGATGCCGACGATCTCGGCGATGGCGGCGCGCTCGGCCTCGGACAATTCACCGGACTTTTCGTCCACCAGACGGCGGGCGCGCTCGACCGCCTCGGCCAGGAGGTCCTTCAGCTTGATGTTCTCGCCGCTGCGGGTCTTCAGCGGGCGGCCGTCCTCGCCCAGCACGGTGCCGAAGCCCAGGTGTTCGAGGCGGAGCAGCGGGCGGCCGGTCCGGGCGAACCATTTCTGCGCGGTGAGGAACAGCTGCTCGAAGTGGTCGCCCTGGCGCTTATCGACCACGTAGAGGGCGGTGTCGGCGCGGAAGTGTTCGGCGCGGTAAAGGATGGTGGCGAGGTCGGTCGAGGCGTAGTTCGCGGCGCCGTCGGCCTTGCGGATGATGAAGGGGTTCGGGCGCTCGGCGTGGCGCGAGTAGCGGGGGTTTTCGTCGTGGAAAACCACGAGGGCGCCCTGGCTCTCCTCGGCCACGCCGCAGGCGACAAGCTCGGTGTAGACCGCCGCGACCTTGTCGTTGTAGAAACTCTCGCCGAGGGTGTGATCGAAGCGGATGCCGAGCAGGTCGTAGATTTTCTGGAAGGCGGCGACGGACACCTCGCCGATGCGGCGCCAGATGGCGGTGTTCTCGGGGGCGCCGGCCTGGAGTTTCACCAGCTCGGCGCGCGAGGCCTCCAGCACGGCCGGGTCGGCGTCGGCGGTGGTGTTACCCACCTTGTAGAGCCGTTCGAATTCCTCCAGCGGAGTCTCCGCGAGGGCGGCTTCGAGGGCGGCCCGATCGGCGGCGAGGGCCTGTTTGTAGGCCCAGATGATTTTGCCGAAGGACGTGCCCCAATCCCCGATGTGGTTGTCGCGAATGACGCGCGCGCCGGCGAAGGCGGCGATGCGGGCCACGGCCTCGCCGATCACGGCGGAGCGCAGGTGGCCGACGTGCATCTGTTTGGCGGTGTTGGGCGAGGAATAGTCCACCACCCAGGTCTGGCCGGCCAGCAGTTCGGCGGCGGCGGCGGCGAGGGTCGCGGTCGAGCCGAAATTCGCCAGCCAGGTTTCGAGGGTGGCGGGGCGCAGGGTAAAGTTGAGGAAGCCGGGGCCGGCGATCTCGACTTCGGCCAGGGCGGTCAAGTCGGCCGGCAGGGCGGCGACGAGGGCCTGGGCGGCGGCGCGGGGGTTTTGTTTCGTCTGTTTGGAGTAGGCCAGCACGCCGTTGGCCTGAAAATCCCCGTGCTGCGGGGCGGCCACGCGCACTTCGGGGACAAAGCGGTCGACGTCGAAGCCGGCGGTGGCGGCGGCTTGTTTCAGGCCGGCGTCGAGCGCGGCGGCGAGGTGGAAGGGCACGGGCATTCGGTCAGTCAAGGATCCCGGGGACGCGCCCCGCAAGCCCCGTTATAGGCTCGACTTTTGCACGGTTTGTGCTCGTATCTTCCGCTTCCGGCCAACCGGCCCGTCTTACCTTTTCTTTAAACACACATGTCGAAACGCACCATCCCGCAACGCCGCTTCATCAAGCCCTCGTTCACTTCCCTGATCGAGAAAAAACGCGACGGCCAGGAGTTTAACCAGGAGGAGATCCGCTTTATCATCGACAGCACGCTCGACGGCGAGATGCCCCAGCCCCAGCTCGCGGCCCTGCTGATGGCGATTTATTTCCAGCAGATGTCCGCCCAGGAGACGGCCATCCTGACCGAAGAGATGATGCTTTCCGGCGAGGTCATCGACCTGTCCAGCATCGCAAAGCCCAAAATCGACAAATACTCCACCGGCGGCGTCGGCGACAAGACCTCCCTCGTCCTCGTGCCGCTCGCCATGGCCAGCGGCGTGGTCGTCCCCATGATGTGCGGCCCCGAACACGACTACGTGATCGGCACCTTGGAAAAGCTGGCCTCCGTCCCCGGTCTGAAGACCAACCTCACGGTCGAGCAATTCACCCATCAGCTCGCCAAGATCAACGGCGCGATCTGCGCCCAGACCCCCGACCTCGCCCCGGCCGACGCCAAGTTCCTCGAGCTGCGCAAGGAGACCGGCACCATTCCCAGCCTCCCGCTCATCACCGGCAGCGTCCTGTCCAAGAAACTCGCCGAGGGCAGCGAAGGCCTCGTGATCGATGTCAAGTGGGGCAATGGATCCTTCATCAAGGACCTCGAGCAGGCCAAGCAGCTCGCCCGCGCCATGACCCGCGTCGGCCGTTCGCTGAAACGCCGTTGCGTCGCGCTCGTGACCGACATGAACCAGCCGCTCGGCGACACCGTCGGCACCTCCCTCGAATTGAAGGAGGCGATCCAGCTGCTGAAGGGCGAAGGTCCCGAGGACATGAAGGAACTCGTGCTAAAGCTCGGTATGGAGATCGTTCGTCTCGCCGGCGTCGCTGGTTCGACCCTCTCGGCCAAGCAGACCGTCGAGCGCCACCTCACCGACGGCACCGCGCTCGAGAAGCTCAAGGAGCTCGTCAAGGCCCAGGGCGGCGACGCCTCCTACATCGACGACCCGGAAAAATTCCCCAAGGCGAAATACATCCGCAAGCTGCCCGCCCCCAAGCGCGGCTACGTCCACACCATCAACGCCGCCATGATCGCCCGCGGCGTGCACATCCTTGGCGCCGGCAAGGACAAGCCTACCGACAAGATCGACTACGCGGTCGGCGTGTCGGAGATCAAGAAGGTCGGCACCCAGGTCAAACAGGGCGAGCCCCTGATGATGATCCACTACAACGACGAGGCGAAGCTCGAGCAGGCCCTGAACTACTTCAAGGACGCCTATCGTCTCGCGCCCAAACGTCCGACCCCGCCGCCCCTCGTGGTGGAGCGCGTGGCCTGAGCATTCGCCCCGCGTTTCGGCCAATAAAAAACCCGGCCGCCGTGGCCGGGTTTTTTATTTGGGTAAACCGTCGGTTATACCCGGGCGGTTCGGCGGCGTCAGTTCGCCTCGGGATTTTTCTTCCGGGCCAGCTTGAGCGTGGGCTCGGGCGTGCCGGCCGGGGGCTCGAAGGGCGGCGCGGTCGTGGCGGTGGAATAGGGGATGCGCGGCTCGTTTTTCGCGTCGTCGGCCTTGGGCGGCAGGGCGACGGTGCGTGGCGGAGTGGGCGCGGGCGGCGGAGGCGGTGCCGGTTCCTCGGCGACGGGGTTTGGACGCGGCGTGAACCGGATCTTCGCGGACGGCGCCTCCGGTTGGTCGGCCTCGATGCGGCGCATCGATGGGTGGACGAAGTTTTTCTTGTCCGTCTTCAGTCGCGCGGCCGGGCGCCAGGGCAGGTTCCATGCGTGGGTGAACAGCCATTGCAGGGCGAGCAACCAGGCCACGAGGACCGTCCATTCCCCCGCCTGGGTGTTGTTCCAGATGACCTGCCAGATGACGGCGCCGGGTTCGACGAAGAGGAACGGCACGGTCGGCGCGGTGGTGTCCGGCGCGGCCTCGGCCACGGGCCGGGGGCGGATGTAGACGCCGGCGGCGGGCGGTCCCATGGCCTTGTCTAGCGCGCGCTCGAAGAGATCGGTGTCTTGCAGTGTCACCGGGGTGCCGTCCTCCTTGGTGTGGAGGCGGATATTGTTGGCCAGTTGCCGCACCGACATCCGCCGCGCCTCCGCGGCGACGTCGCGCAGCAGGAAGCGGATCGGGTAGGTCTGTTTTTCGTTCAGGGTCGCGTCGCTCTCGATGAGGACCTCGTGTTTCTCCGCCATCGTGCCGGTGTAGGCGGAGATCTTTTTGATCGGCAGCGGCTTGGCCCAGCGGGCCTCGTTGTATTTCTTGCCGACCTTGATCGTGGTCTCGCGGCCGTTGGCGAGGAAG
>JAIXVP010000027.1 GCA_027482905.1 Opitutaceae bacterium | reverse complement strand
TAGTCCGACCACCGGCGATCTTACCGGCATAGATTACGCCGACAACACCTTCACAACCGATGTCTCCTACACCGGTCATGATCGGATTGGGCGGGCTGCCACGGTCAGCGACGGAGCCGGAACTCGCACCCTTACCTATTCCACAACACACCGCCTTTCCGAGCAATACACCGCCGG
This sequence comes from Opitutaceae bacterium, assembly GCA_027482905.1. Taxonomy (GTDB): domain Bacteria; phylum Verrucomicrobiota; class Verrucomicrobiia; order Opitutales; family Opitutaceae; genus IMCC26134_A. The sequence goes on along the minus strand of JAIXVP010000027.1, from coordinate 4,258 downwards.
CCCCCTTGGAGGATTTAAGGTCACCGCAGCGCGTGACACAGGCGGTCGCTTGGACTACTTGCTCGCCGAAAACTCCACGGCTATCGATTATTACGGCTATTCGGCCTTTTATTATTGGGGTGCGGGCAGTCGCTTAGATAGCGTCGTTTGGTATAATGGTTTCACTGATCCCGTTGATGGTGAATTCTTCCGTGAATATTCGGTTAATTATATTTATGAAACCAATAGCAATCTGGTTAGCCAAATAAACACGACGTTCTATGATAGTCTCTACGAAGCTAGTTATTGGCCTTATAGCAATACGCCACTTACTCAAGTAAAGACCTATGATCACTTGGACCGCGTAACCGCGATCTCGGCGACCACCGTCGATAACAACGGTTCGCCGGTTACCCACGCCCAAGCTTACGCCTACAACGATCGCAATCAGCGCACTCGTTCCACGAGTCAGTCCGGCTCTTACTGGGCCTATACTTACGACTCCGATTCAGCCCCGCGTGGAGCGGGTCAAGTGAGTTCTGCGGTGCGCAGGGTTTCCGGCGGTGCAGCCGCTCCGGGCTTTGATTTTGGTTACGCTTATGACGCAGCGGGGAATCGCACGAGTTCTAGCGCAAACGGCCAGACCAGCGCGTATTACCAAGGCACAAATGGTGGCGGCGCTGTCGGAGGAAATGCGCTTAACCAGTATGGTAGTCGCGGTGTGCCGCGTGTGCTCGACATTTCGGGTCTGGCGGATAGCAGTGCATCCGTGACGGTAAATAATCAAGCGACGCTTCGCCAGGGTGAGCACTGGTTCAAGCAGTTGATGGCCTCGGGCAACGATGCGCTTTGGCAGTCGGGCAACAATGCGCTTTGGCAGTCGGTTACGGTTGCGATCAACGGCACCACCACCACCGGGAGTCTACTGCTCAAAAATCATCCCGAGGCCTACAGTTACGATGACGATGGCAATCTGTTATCCGATGGCCGCTGGGTCTACACTTGGGATGTGGAGAATCGCTTGCGTCGGTTGGAAACCACCAGTCTGGCCTATGCGGCGGGCGCACCCCGCAAACGTATCGAATACTCCTATGATGATCTCGGTCGCCGGACATTAAAGAGCGTCTTTGTTTGGAATACTGGAACCAACGCTTTCAGCACCAGCCCGACCGCGAAAGTTGGTTTTATCTACCACGGTTGGAATCTCCTGCAGGAGGTCGATCTCTCCGGATCCTCGGCGACCACGCTTCGCAGCTACCAGTGGGGGTTGGATATGTCGGGGACGCTGGACGGCGCGGGTGGAGTCGGTGGACTTCTCTTCGCGGATCTCCGTGCCGACGGGTGGGGCTCGGTTTTTTATGTGTCCGATGCGAACGGTAACGTAAGTGATCTGGCTTGGTGTCAGGGTGGATTCACCGGCCACTACGAATACGATGCCTTCGGAAACTCCTTCCCCGAGAACTGTGATGGTAACGTTCTGGCGGGTCTAAACCCCTTCCGTTTTAGCACAAAATACACCGAAACCGACGACGCCTCCGGCGGTAACGAGACCGGCCTGCTGTATTACGGCTTCAGATACTACAACCCTTCAATGGGGCGCTGGCTCAGCAGGGACCCCATTGGGGAAAAGGGCGGCGTGAATTTATATGGGATGGTCGGAAATGATCCCATTAATAATTGGGATTATCTCGGATTAAAAATCGAATGGGATTATGTCACCGGCGATGAAGCATATATAGCCTACAGGAAAGTAAAAGAAGAACGCAACTGGCCGACCAACCTAGTATTGGAGTCAGATATACGCAGAAGAAATGGATTTAAGGTTTGGTGGACTGGTTCAGTCTCCTGTAAAAACCCCAATCGCAAGGGAACCGTCGCCCTTGTTCAGTATAAAAATGTAAACCCCGATGGAAGTGGTGGCGTGCCAGACAATACCCAAGTAGGAAAACCGTGGTGCGACAGGAGAAACGGGACATGCTCTGACGGAGGCTACCCTAGCCGAATGCCCGCATATCTTGATGGCCACCGTGGCGGGACGCCAGGAATATCACCTAAAGGTAGTTATATAGATTCGCCCACTGAAAGTCAGAAGTTCCGTGTGGAGGCTTGGGTTCGGTGCCCATGCGAAAGCGACAGATTACTGGAGTCGGAGACGATAACAATTGATTACAATCGTTATGACAGATAGAATCAAGGGGGTGTCGTGTGTTTTATTGTTATTCGGATTATTTTTTTCGGCCTGCAATAAAGCCGCCCCCCCTCAATCTTCGGCATGGGGGATAGGCGACGGTCGTCGCGCCAAAATATTCCAATCACCTGCCTACATAAATCTAATCGATGCAAGTGGCGAAAAAACAATTAAGATAACATCCCGCAGCGAACTTAAGGAGATGTCGGATGCCTTCTCGTGGGAATTTATAGATAAAAATGAAAACGCAGTTTTCAACACAGAGAATCTTCAGATTGTTGCCATCATTGAATATCCCGTTGGTGCCGAAAAAACAGATTATACCGTAAGGGTATACTTACTTGCGAATGATGAGGTCCTCTATTATTCATCTATGACGAGCGCCTATAAAGCTAAGAATTCTGATTATTCGCATGTCGTTTTGCGTCTAATGAAAAAACGAGGCTAATGCCGAAGGGGTCGAGCCGTTACATAGATACATTAGGTAACGAGGACGGCAAAACGCCTCTGCTGCGTTAAGATCCTCGCAGACTCGGCGGCACACGTCGCGCCAGCCCTCCGCCGAGCCTCCGAGCTGTCACGCCGTCTGCTTCCTCCCTCGCTGCGCTCAGTCCGGTAGAGTGCAACCCCGCCCGGACCGGCCCACGGCACAAGAATGTGCCGTAGGGGCGGCGCTCCTGTAAGACCCGCGCCGGCACGTCACAGGCCACGTCCGCAAGCTCCCGTGGCCTGAGTCGTGCCCGGTCTGAAGTGACGGGCGGGGACCCCGCTGCGCCCGGCTGACCGGGCGTCCCCTCAGCCTCGCGCAGCCGGGCCGCGCAAGCGCGCCCCGCGCGGCGCGAGGGTCGGGGCGCGCCCTCGCCCGCCCCGAGCGGCGGGCGTCAGCGGTGCGCGCGACGGCGGGCAAAAGGCAAAGCCCGCCGCCGCGCGCAGGGGGGCCGCATGGCCCCCCGCTGCGCGAAACCGTGGGCTCGCCCTGGACAAGCCAGGGCGTCAGGTCGCCCACGGTTGGGGATCGGGTCGAATGCCTCCACGGACGGGCGAGCCAAAGGGGTCAGGCCGTGTTTTGTAGATTTTTTCTTGATCGAGTGACCCTCCGTAGGCACGCAGTGGGGTATGGCGCGCAAGTTGAGAATTCAGTTTGGCGGTGCGATCTACCATGTGATCAATCGAGGGAACTACCGACGGGATGTGTTTGAGCGGCCGGAGGAGGGGAAGGCGTTTCTGGCGACATTAAGGGAGGCCAAGGAGATGATGGGGTGGCGGGTGCATGCCTATGTGCTGATGCGCAACCACTATCACTTCGCGGTGGAGACTCCGGAACCAAATCTGGTGCAAGGCATGCACTGGCTGCAAAGCACCTGGGCGACCCGGTTTAACCGCTTCCGAAAGGAGCGGGGACATCTTTTTCAAGGGCGATACCAAGCGCTTTTGGTGCAGGACGCGGCCGTGTTGGGTCGGGTGGTCGACTACATTCATCTGAATCCGGTTCGGGCAAAAATCGTCACGGCGGAACAGGTGAAGAGTTATCGATGGAGCAGTCTGGGCGGGATTGTGAAGGGCGAGGGCTGGGTGGATGACCTGGGATGGCGGGCCGGAGGGCGTTTCGGGGTGGAGCCCGAGGCGCGACAAGCTTACGAGGCCTATTTGGTGGAGGTGGGGCGCGAAGAGGCGCGCTGGGAGCAGCTAGGGTTGAAAGGTCTCTCCCGTGGTTGGGTGATCGGCACGTCGGGCTGGCGTAGAGCCATGGCGAAGGAATACGGGCAGTTGGCGCTCAATCCCGGTTTGGAGCGGGAGGAGGTGAAGGAATTGCGCGAGGGAGCTTGGGAGGCGATTTTTGAGCGGGTGCTGCAATGCTCGAATCGACAAGAGGCGGAGCTAGCCGAGGGGCCGGCGCGGGCCGATTGGAAACTGGCTCTGGCGGAACAAGTCAGGCAGGAGTCAGGGGCCTCGCTCGAGTGGCTGGCCCGGCGGTTGGGCATGACGCAGGCCGGGACGCTGCGGAGCTACCTTCACAAAAGACGAGGCAGGGAAAATCTACAAAACACGGCCTGACCCCTTCGGGGATATCCCATGACCGGCTGGCGCCTC
>JAIXVP010000254.1 GCA_027482905.1 Opitutaceae bacterium | reverse complement strand
GGCCGCCACCGTTCATGAGGGGAACCATGGAGAGCATCTTGGCCGAGGTGCCGACTTCGAGGATGGGGAAGAGGTCGGTCAGGTAGTCGCGGAGGACGTTGCCGGTGACGCTGATGGTATCGAGGCCCTGAACGATGCGCTCGAGGGTGTGGCGGCAGGCGGTGGCGGGCTCGAGGATGCGGAGATCGAGGCCGGTGAGGTCGTGCTGCTTCAGGTATTTCTCCACCTTGGCGATGATCTGGGCGTCGTGCGCGCGGGCGGCGTCGAGCCAGAAGACGGCGGGCGTGCCGGAGAGGCGGGCGCGGTTGACGGCGAGTTTCACCCAGTCCTGCACCGGGGCGTCCTTGGTCTGGCAGGCGCGCCAGATGTCGCCGGGCTCGACGGAGTGGGAAAGCAGGGTCGCGCCGGTGTCGTCGACCACGCGGACGGTGCCGGCGGCGGGGATCTCGAAGGTTTTGTTGTGGGAGCCGTATTCCTCGGCGGCCTGGGCCATGAGGCCGACGTTGGGGACGCTGCCCATGGTCTTGGGGTCGAGGGCGCCGTTTTGGCGGCAGAAGTCGATGACGGTCTGGTAGACGCCGGCGTAGCTGCGGTCGGGGATGAGGGCGAGGGTGTCCTGGGATTTGCCGGCGGTGTTCCACATCTGGCCGGAGGTGCGGATCATGGCGGGCATGGAGGCGTCCACGATGACGTCGGAGGGGACGTGGAGGTTGGTGATGCCCTTGTCGGAGTTGACCATGGCGAGGGCAGGGCCGGCGGAGTAGGCGGCGGCGAGGTCGGCCTCGATGGCGGCTTTTTCGGCGGCGGGGAGTTTTTCGATCTTGGCGACGAGGTCGCCGAGGCCGTTGTTCAGATCGACGCCGAGGGTGGCAAGGGTGGCGGCGTGTTTGGCGAGGGCGTCCTTAAAAAACACCTTCACGGCGTGGCCGAAGAGGATGGGGTCGGAGACCTTCATCATGGTGGCCTTCAGGTGGAGGGAGAGCAGGACGCCGTCGGCCTTGGCGCTGGCGATGGCGGACTCGTAGAAGGCCACGAGGGCGGCCTTGCGCATGACGGTGGCGTCGAGGATCTCGCCGGCCTTCAGCGGGGTCTTTTCCTTGAGGACGAGGATGGAGCCGTCGGTTTTGACCAGCTCGATGCGGACGGTGGTGGCGGCGGGAACGGTGACGGACTGTTCGTTGCCGAAGAAATCACCGGCGGCCATGGAGGCGACGTTGGTCTTCGAGTCGGCGGACCACTTGCCCATGGAGTGCGGGTGTTTGCGGGCGTAGTCCTTCACGGCCTTCGGGGCGCGGCGGTCGGAGTTGCCCTCGCGGAGGACGGGGTTGACGGCGGAACCGAGGACCTTGGCGTAGCGGGCGCGGGCGTCCTTCTCGGCGTCGGTGGACGGGATCTCGGGGAAATCGGGGAGCGCGTAGCCCTTGGCCTGGAGCTCGGCGATGGCGGCCTTCAACTGGGGGATGGAGGCGGAGATGTTGGGCAACTTGATGATGTTGGCCTCCGGCTGGAGCGTGAGCGCGCCGAGTTCGGCGAGGGCGTCGGGCACGCGCTGGGCGGGCGGCAGTTGGTCGGCGAAAGCGGCGAGGATGCGCGCGGCGACGGAGATGTCGCGGGTCTCCACGTTCACGCCGGCGTGTTTGGCGTAGGCCTGCACGATGGGCAGGAAGCTGTAGGTGGCGAGGGCGGGGGCCTCGTCGGTGATGGTATAGAGGATGGAAGGAACGGCGGACATGGCGCGGTGGGAGGAGTTGAGAAACGTAGGGTCGAGCCAAGCCGCCGCGCGCGGACGGTCAAAGGCATTTGCGGTCCGGACGGCCGGCGGCGGGCGGTTTTTCGGGGCGCGGGCGGGCGGGGCGGGTGTTTTCCGGCTCGCCGTCGCGGGACGGGGACCGCGTGCTCGGGCCATGAGCACCGCCAAACCCACCGCCAAGGCCGCCGCGCCCGAGAAAATCGAGATCCGCGCGGACCCGATCGAGCTGACCCAGTTGTTGAAGTTCGCCGGGCTGTTCGACAGCGGCGGCGAGGCCAAGCACGCCATCAACAACGGCGAGGTCACGGTGGACGGCGTGGTCGAGACCGCCGCGCGCAAAAAAATCCTGCACGGCGCCGTCATCACCTGCGCCGGCCGGACCCTGGTGGTGAAGAGCCTCTCGAAGTAGCCGGACGCGGTCTCAGTCCGCCGGAGCGCCGGGTCCGGAAACAGCCGATGCCGTCGGGATAAAAGTCCGTCGCGAGGCGCTGTTCCCCCGGGAGGGTCGGCGTTCGCCGGGTTCGCCGTAGGGTTTGCGCCGGTAGCCGCCGCGGTTCGGATCGAGCGCGCAGGCGATCTGATGGCGTTGCATGCGGTCGAAAAGGTCGAGGAGCTGGGCCTTGTCCGGGTAGGCGTCCAGGCCGCTTTGCTCCAGCGCCAGCAGGGTCTCGTGGGTCGCCTCCAGGGTGCTCAGGCAGCCGGCCTGGGGTTGTTGCTTGATGACGAAGCGGCTGGGCGCGGTCGGGGTGAACATGATCCGCGGCAGGGCCTGGAGCGTGGGCGAGAGACGGAGCATCTTGCGGGCGCAGGCCCAGGTGGCGTCGAGCGCCAGCACCACGAGGCGACGGCCGCCGAGTTCGGCGGGCGGAAGCTCGCCAAGCGAGAGGTTGCGTGCGGTGGGCCCCGGATAGAGCAGCACGGGGTGATTGGCGGGGTCGCGCAGGATGGCCTGGACCTCCTCGTGCCGGTCGAAGTCGGTGCCGACCTGAATCTCGCTGTCCGCCAGACACAGGTGGGTGAGGCGACCGGTGCCGGCCTTCTCCTGCTTAAACTCCTTCGGGTGCATCAACAGCACGAAGCGCGTGCGCGTGGGCATCGGCCGGATCGAGCCGCACCAGCAGAGCGGTTGCGGCCAGAAACAGCGGTAGCAGGTGACGCGACTCATGCGGCGAACGACGGTGAGCGGGCGGCGCGGGCTCAGACGCGGCCGGCCGCCACCACCAGGGCCTGGAGGCGGGCGACGTCGGACGCGGAGGTTTTGGCGACGAAGCCGCGGGCGTGGGCGAAGTGGACGTCGGGCTCGGCCGCGATGCGGGTGAAGTCGAGGCGCGGATTGTCCCGGAAACGCCCCAGCCCGTAGCCGCCGGCGCGGCGGTCCGGATAGACGGAGCCGACCACGTCGCGGGCCCAGGCCTGGCGTTCGATGTAGCGGTCAAGGCCGGAGGCCGCGTCGTCGGCGAGGGAGTCCGTGCGCGGGATAAAAACCACCACGCCGGGCGCGGCGCCGATCTCCAGTTCCCAGCGCACGACGTGGCGCGCGAGCTGGTCGAGCTTGGCGCGCGAAGAGGTCACGTGGCCGACGATGTCCTCGCCCACCATGCGCATGATCTCCCAGAGCGGCTGGCCGGGCTCGACGCGCTGGGCCTGGGCGAAGCGACGCAGCAGGGTGAGATCGACCGGCGAGTTCAGCCGGGCGAGGGCGGCGCGCTCGACGCCGAGCCACTTGGCCGTATCCACCGGACCGCGACAATCGAACCACTCGGCCGTCTCCAGCCATTCGCAGAACTCGCGCGCGTCGGCGTAGAGCCCGAGGTGTTGCAACACCAGGGACAGGGCGCAGGTCGGCGGCAGGTCGCGCGGCAGATGGTGGTGGTCGAAGTTGTTCAATTCCGGCTCGTGTGCGTGCCCGACGTCGATCACGCACACCTCGGGCGCGGCCAGGTCGGCCTCGGTCGGCTCGCGGCGCTCCACCGGCACGGCGTGGCGGGAGAGCAGCACGCAGCAGGCGAGGAACTCGTCCTTGTGGGCGCCGCCGGGATGGGTGAGCAGGAGGGTGGGCGAAATCATTCGCTTCGAAGCTAGTCCGCGCGCGGCGCGCCGCAACGTCCGTTCCCGCGCGCCCGGAAATCTGCTGGCGCGCCGGCGCCCTTCGTGGCCATTTTGCCCGTTTATCCGCCACTCCCCCACCCTCGTTTTCCCACCATGAGCCTGTATATCGGCATCGATTCCGGCACCCAGTCCACCAAGGCGGTCGTCCTCGACCTGGCCTCGAAAAAAGTCGTCGCCGAGGCGCGGGCGCCGCACGCGATGATCGCCGGTTTGCCGGCCGGGCACATGGAGCAGCACCCGTCCGAGTGGGTCGCCGCCCTTGAAACGACCATCGCCGGGGTGGTGAAGCAACTCGGCGCCCGCGCGGCCGAGATCCGCGGCCTCGGAGTGTCGGGCCAGCAGCATGGGTTCGTGCCGCTCGACGTCGACGGAGCGGTCATCCGGCCGGCCAAGCTCTGGTGCGACACCTCCACGGTGGCGGAATGCGCCCTTATCACCAAAAAACTCGGCGGCGAAAAGGCCGCCCTGCGCCACACCGGCAGCCTCATCCTACCCGGCTTCACCGCGCCCAAGATCCTCTGGTTGAAACGCCACGAACCCGCGAACTACAAACGCCTGCGTCACGTGCTGCTGCCGCACGACTACCTGAATTTCCACCTGACCGGCGCCTACTTCATGGAATACGGCGACGCCTCCGGCACGGCGCTGCTCGACGTGCGCAAGCGCGCCTGGTCCCAGGCCGCCATCCGCGCGGTTGACCCGCGCCTCGCGGACTGGTTGCCCGCCCTGTCGGAATCGCACGAATCGCCCGGCATTATCCGCCCCGAACTCGCGGCCAAGCTCGGCCTGCCGTCCGGCGTGGTGGTTTCCGCCGGCGGCGGCGACAACATGATGGGGGCCATTGGCACGGGCAACGTCACCCCGGGCGTGATCAGCGCCAGCTTCGGCACCAGCGGCACGATCTACGCCCACGCCGAGCAACCCGTGATGGACCCGGCCGGCGAGATCGCCGCCTTCTGCTCCTCGACCGGCGGCTGGCTGCCGCTGCTCTGCACGATGAACGTCACCACCGTCACCGAGCAGGTGCGGCAACTGTTCGGGATGGACCACGCCGCCCTGGCCGCCGCAGTGCAATCCGTGCCCGCCGGCGCCGACGGCTTGATTTTATTGCCCTACCTCGCCGGCGAGCGCACCCCGAACGTGCCCGCTGGATCCGGCGTGCTGCTCGGATTGAGCGGCAAGACCTTCACCGCCGCCCACTTCGCGCGCGCCGCCATGGAAGGCGTGACCCTCGGCATGAACTACGGTCTGCGCCGCCTCGCCGTCCTCGGGGTGAAGGCGAAGGAGATCCGCGTGACCGGCGGCGGCGCCAAGTCGCCCGCCTGGCGCCAACTCATGGCCGACGTCTTTGGCGTGCCGGTGGTGGCGATGGTCGAGGATGAGGGCGCGGCGCTGGGCGGCGCCCTCCAGGCCGCCTGGTGCGTCGCGCGGCGGGACGGAAACAAAAAAGCCCGCCTCTCGGACTTCACCAAAGCCGTCGTCGCGGTCGACGAGCAAACCCGTTGCAAACCCGACAAAAAAGCCCACGCCCGCTACCAAAAGATCCAGGCGGTGCAGGACCGGCTCAGCCTCGCCCTCCGCGACGTCTTTGTCGCGCAGCGCGCCTTGGACTGACGCATCAAAAGACCATCTAAGTCATCATTTTGAGTCGCGCCGAGCAAAGCCAACGCGATCCGGCGACAAAGTGTTTGGACGGCTCGATAACATTCCACTTGCAAGAAAATAACATTCGCCGCGAGATGCGATCGGGGTTGGAACCAATCCTGCTTGAGAGACTCTCGACAGAAATTCTCGCCCGACTCCGCACTTTCCACTCCGTTCGCCAGCCTCATATCGATACTTACACCTTTTTTCGTGGTCATTCCACGCGGAACCGCCCTTGTTGAACACGCTGGCCCGCACCTTCCTTCTTCTCCCTCTTTCCTCGAACCGTCATAAAATGAAAATCCTATACATCATCGCCGCGTTCCTAGGCGCCTGCTCGTTTATCGCGAAAGCTTCGGCCGGCTCCGAGCTGGCCCCCGGCACCTACCGCGCCGCTTCGGTAAAAGGCTCGGCCCAATGGTTTAATCCCAAAACCTCGGAGACGCTTCCCTTGGTCAACGACCAGGAATTGGTTGAAGGCGCGGTCATCACCACGGGAGAAGGCGGCGGCCTCACCTTGGTTTTCGCCAGCGGCGCCACCGCCACCATCGGCGAAAAATCGGAAATCACCGTAAGCAAGTTCGAACAGCAGACTTTCGAGGCCTCCAGCGTGAACTACCGCAAAGGCGAGCCGTCGATCTCCGCGACCGAGCTTAAGATTGTCAAAGGCAGCATCACCAGCCGGGTTAGCAAACTCAAGGCCGAGTCCACCTACGTGATCAAAACGCCGATCGGCGCGGCCGGTGTGCGTGGCACCACGTTCCGTGTCTCGTTCGATCCCCAACTGAAGATGCTCAAAGTGGAGACAGCCGAGGGTAAGGTGGCTTTCTTCACGAACAACAACGTCGAGGTCCCGGTCGAAGGCGGCAAGGACATCGAAATCAAGTTCGAGGTGGATCCGAAGGGCGAAATCACGCTGGGCGATGTCGTCGCAGGCGACCTGGCCCCCGATACGATTACCGAGATCATCAACGCTGCTCAGGAAGCGATCAAAGAACTTCCTCCGAGCGACACCCCTCCCGCGATTATTCCTCAGCAGGAAACCCAAATCATCACCAGCGACGACAAGCCGAATCCCTGATTCATCCGGACCGGGGATCTTTCTCCCTCGTTCAGAATTTCTTTAGCCCGGCGCCAAATCGCGCCGGGCTTTTTTTCGCCTTCTTGACCGAAGTGCCAGGACCGGACCGACTCAAACCTGCCCTGCATCGCCTTTGAAACCGCCCCGTCCTTCCCTTTACCAGACCCACACCGCCAGCGCCGCACACCTCGGAGCCTCGCCGTGGACCATGCGACAAAAGGTGACGATGCTGATCTGGGAATACACCTGGGTCCTGCTCTGCATTTGGACGCCAAAGCCCCTCTACCCCTGGCGTTTACTGATACTCAAGGTATTTGGAGCGAAAATCACCGGGAGTCCCTTTGTGCACCAGCGAGCCCGCATCCAGATCCCTTGGAACATACAGCTGGACGCGGGGGCCTGCATTGGCGACCGGGCCAATCTCTACAGCGTGGGCGAGATTCATATCGGACAAAACGCCATCGTCGCGCAGGAGAGCTACCTCTGCACCGCGACCCACGATTTCGAAGTCCCCACCCTTCCACTCCAATCGGCCCCCATTCGGGTGGAGGCAGGCGCTTTCGTGGGTGCCCGGGCTTTTGTGTTGCCGGGTTTGACCATCGGCGCGGGGGCCATCGTGGGCGCGGGCTCGGTGGTAACCCGCTCGGTGCCGCCGGGCGCGCGCGTCAAAGGCAACCCCGCTCGGTAAACCCGACCCTGTCGGCAGATTGGCGGCCGGTCGGCCGAAACTCGGTGAGGCCGTCGGCGAGATGGAGACCTACCCGGGGAAGTCATGGTCCATGCGCAGAACACCAACATCGCGGGCCAAACGCAGCGTTAAGCCACGGGACCGCGCCAACCACATAAACATCCATCTTCGCGATCGGTATCGACATCGATGCGCCGGCGTTCGTCGGACACGGATTCCGTCACGCCGCGCGGTGTGTAAAAGTTACCCAAGATGATAAACGAAACGGCGGCGGCGTCTTCCCGCGATCCATCGGCTCGCTTAGTCGGAGAGAAATCGACGATCAGGCGAAAGCGTCGCGCCGGAAGCGTTTCCTGATTCACAATTCGTCATACTTGACGCTGCGGCCCTTGGCCTTCGCCACAGGGTATTTTTCCGCGTTGCGCGTCATCTTGCGCTCGATCGCCGCCGCCACGTCGATGCCGGTCATGTTGGCGAACTCCAGCGCGTAGATCACCACGTCCGCCAGCTCCTCCTCGATCTTCGCCCGACGCGACGGATCGTCCACCGCCTTGGTGCGGGAGGCCTCGGGCGTGTCCCACAGGAAATGCTCCATCAGTTCCCCCGCCTCGGCCGCGAGGGCCATGCTGAGGTTTTTCGGCGCGTGGAACTGCTCCCAGTCCCGCTCCCTCGCGAAGGCGAGCACCCTCGCCTTGATTTCCCCCACCGTCGTCGCCGCGTCGTTCAAGCCCGGTTGTTCCATGCCGCCAGCAAAGCCGCCCGCGCCGCCGCGTCCAGCTCCACCCCCGCCGTCTGCGCCGCGCGCAGGACCGCCCCGAGCACCGGCTCGCCCCAGGGCTCGACCGGCGCGAACCCCGCCCGCCGCGCCCCCTCGGACACCTCCGCCCCGAGCCCCAGCCCGCCCGTCACCGCCAGCGGGAAGCCATCTTCGCCCCCCACCCTCGCCCGAGCCGCCAGCGCCAGCCGGAGCAACTCGTCCGCCGCCGCCCGCACCAAGCCGGCCGCGACCGCGTCGCCCGCCTCGGCTGCCGTCCGGACCTCCCGCGCGAAAGCCGCCACCGCCGCACGGTCCCGCCGGCCGGCGTGCAGCTCGCGCAAAAGTTCCCGCAGCCCCGGCGCGCCGAAAAACGCCGCCGCCCGCACGCCCAATGTCGTCGCCGAGCCACGCCCGTCCTCGCCTTCGCAGGCCGCCGCGAGACCGCGCAAGGCCAGCCAGTAGCCGCCGCCGCAGTCGTCCACCAGCCAGCCCCAACCGCCCGCCTGCGCCGTTTCGCCGGCCGCGTTCCGGGCCAGCGCGGCCGAACCGGTGCCGGCGATCACCACCACGCCCGGACCGCCGCCCAGCGCCCCGGCGTGGGCCGCGTCCAGATCGCTCCCGATGTCCCAGGCCCCGCCGAGTCCGAGGCCGGACCACTCCGCCGCCAGCGCCGCGCGTTCCTCCGCCGTGCGCACCCCGGCCAGACCGAAGAAGGCGCCGCGCACCGCGTCCGCCCCCGCGCCGGCCCGGGCCAGCGCCGCGCCCGCCGCCGCCCGCACCGCCGCGCCCGCCGCCGCCGCGCCGACCGCCTGCGCGTTGCCTGGACCGGCCTCGGCCGCACCCGCGATCC
>JAIXVP010000012.1 GCA_027482905.1 Opitutaceae bacterium | reverse complement strand
CGCGCTGGGCGGCCTCGAGATCGGAGACGGTGATGGGCGGAGGCCCGCCATGGACTGCGTCGGCGTGGACGCGGACGGTGGCTGGGCTCGATAGCAGGATGCCAAGGAGCAAGGGGAGCAGTCGGAGCTTGGGGATCATTTTTGGATTTGGTTTTTGGATACGCCGTGCTTCGGGCGTGACCGGACGCAATTGACCGCGCACGGATGCGCAATTCCAACCGGACTGGAATCGCGCGCGTTTTTTCCACGGCGGAGCACTCGTCGCGCGTCGGCGTGAAGAAACGGCGAACCCGCGAGGCATGATCGTGAGCCCATGCTTTCGATGCCCGAGATCCGATGCGTTCGGCGCGGTCGGTGGCGACGCATGCTTTTGGCTGGATTCAACACACGCGCATCGTGCCGATTTTCTCCGGGAATAAGACGCGCCGCCGACGCTCTCACCATACGAACAGGATTAAACCCGTCGTTCCCAAATCCACATGAAAACATCCGTCTTCACCCTCCGCGTTCTCATCGCGACCGCGCTCTTCGGCGCCCTCGCCTCCGTCGCCTCCGCCGGCGCCGGCGTGCAACACTGGCAGACCCTGCGCCAAACCGCCCAGTTCGGCGCGCTGAAGGCCGGCGACAAGGTCGCCTACGTCTGCACCGCCTGCCAGTCCGTCAACGAGGTCGCCCTCGCCTCGGCCGAGCAGGTCGCCGCACTCCATGCGGACGGCGCCACCTACGCCTGCCCGTCCTGCAAGAAAACGGTGAAAATCGTGGTCAAACAGGGCCGCAACGACGCACCCACCCACTCCGAGGTCGTCTACGTGGACGACCAGGGCGCCGAGCGCGGTTTCTTCACCAAGGTCGCCGCCGCCGAGTAGACCGCCCCGCCTTCGAACGTCTCCCGGCCGGACCGACCCCGCGTTGGCCGGCCGTTTTCATTCTCCACCGCCCCAGCGATCGGCCCGGATCTCCCAGCCGCGTTAAAACCCCGCCGCCGCCCGGCAAAAGCGCGCGCCGGCCTCGGCCAGGCCTTCTTGGTTAAGGACACCAAAGCTCAACCTGACCGTATGGCGGGGCGGTGCGTCGCCGTGACAAAGCTCGCCCGGAACGTAGAGCACGCCCTCGCGCAGACAGGCCCGGCAAAACTCGCCGCTTCCCCCGGTATCGAGCCCGGCCGGTCCCTCCAGCCACAAATAAAGCCCGCCCTCGGGAAGCGCCCAGCGCCAGCCCCGTGCCGACAAACCACCCGCGAGCAACGCACCGTGCAAGGCGTCGCGTTTTTCCCGGTAAACCAGCCGCAAGATCGCCAGCTGCGCGTCGTAGGCCCCGCCCGCGATGGCCTCCTCCAGCAGCGCCTGGGCGAAGTTGCCCGAGCCGAAGTCCTGGTGCCCCTTGACATGCAGCATCGCCGCCCGCCAGGCGTCGTGATCGCAAACCCCGAAGCCGATCTTGAGGCCCGTGGCGAAAGGTTTGGTCAGAGTGCCGGCATGGAGCCTCGGGAACCCGTCCCAGGCCGGTTCGGACAACACGCCCGCGCGGACGACCGCCGCGCCCTCGGCGTAACCCATTTCCCGATACGCCGCGTCCTCGATAACCGGCACCATGCAATCCTCCGCGCGCAGGGCCGCCGCCAGCGCACGCCCTTCGTCCGCTCCCAGCGTGCGGCCGGAGGGATTGGAGAACCAGCCCACGAAGTAAACCGCCTTCAGCCGGTCGCGCGACCCGTCCGCGCGCATGGCCGAGAGGAGGCGCCGCACCGCGGCGGCGTCGATCCGCCCGGCCGCGTCCACCGGCAGCGAACGCGCCTCTATGCCTAGCCCGGCCAGCAAATCGAGAAACACAAAATAGGTCGGGCGATCCACCAACACGATGTCACCGGGGTCGCAGAGGGTCTGCATCGCGAGGTAGAGTGCCTGTTGCGATCCGTTGGTCATGAAGACCCGCTCCGCCCACGCCGCCCGCGCGACCGAATCCCCGGCCTCTTCCGTCCGCCCGTCGTGGCGCAGCAGGCGTTCCGCGATCCGGACGCGCAGGCCGGGACGACCTGCGTTGGTGCCGTATTGCAGAAAGCCTAGGTCCGGCGCCCGCGCCGCGAGCCCGCGCAGCGCCTCGGCCACCGCCGTGACCGGCAGCGAGGCGTTGTCGGTGAACCCCGCAGCCAACGACAGGAGCCCCGGTGTTTCCAAAGCCGTGCGCATCAAGGCGGTGATCGACGGCGCGGTCGCCCGCCGGCCCAATCGGGACAAGGTCAAATCGCACGCGGGGATAGGCATGACTCATGGCACCAGAATCGCCCCCGCCGGCACAAGCCCGCTCTCCGGCGCGTGTCCCCGGCCCACCCCGTGGAGCACCCTAACCCAAGCCCTCGGCCACGTATTCCGCCCGCACCTGCGCATCGGTCTCCCGCGCCGCCAACTCCGCCAGCGCCGCGCGCTCCCCCAACCGCGCCAGCGCCCACACCGCGTGAGCCCGCACCAACGGCGCGGCCGGCGTTCCCTCGGCCGGCGCGGCGTCGGCCAGGCGGGCCAGGCGCGGCGCGCACTCCGTCGCCCCGAGGTTGCCCGCCACCACGCAGGCGTTGCGCAACAGGCCCGCCAGTTTCACCCGCTTGATCGCCGTGCCCTTGAACAGAGCCGCGAAGCGCTCCGGCGTGAGATCGAGGATCTCCGTCAAGGCCAGGCGCCCGATCTCCGGTCTTCCCTTGACCAGCACCTCGCGCCCGGCCTGCGCGAACCGGTTCCACGGGCAGACCTCCAGGCAGGTGTCGCAACCGTAGATGCGCCGCCCGATGCCGGCGCGGAATTCGCGCGGTATCACGCCCTTGTTTTCGATCGTGTGGTAGGAAACGCAGCGGCGCGCGTCGATCACACCGGGCGCCACGAAGGCAGCCGTCGGGCACGCGTCGATACAGCGCGTGCATTTCCCGCAAAGCCGCCCCGCGTGCGTGCCCTCCGGATCGCGCCCCGGCACGGGCGCGTCCGCCGGGATTTCGAGCCGGGTGACGATGCAGGCGAGAAAGAGCCAGTTGCCGAATTCGCGCGAGATCAGCATCGCGTTTTTGCCCGTGAACCCCACGCCCGCCCGCGCCGCCCAGCCGCGTTCCAACACCGGCCCGGTGTCGACGTAGTAACGATGGTCCGTCGGTCCGATTCCGCCCGCCTCCTCCAACACCCGTCCGGCCGCCTCCAGACCCGCGCGGATGGTGTCGTGGTAGTCGTCGTGCTGGGCGTAGCGCGCCCACGCCAGCCGCGTCGCCGCGTCGCCACCGGCTTGTCCACGGCCTCCGCCCCCGCCCGCCTCCGCCGCGCCGCCGTAGTTTACCCCTAGCATGATCATCGTGCGCGCCCCGGGCAGCACCAGATCGGGGTCGCCCCGCTTGTCCGCCCCGCGCTCCAGCCATCCCATGTCGGCGTGGTGTCCCGCCGCGAGCCACTCGCGCAAAACCGGCCCGAAGACCGCCTCCGCCCGCGCAAAACGCACCACGTCGAATCCCAGCGCGAGCAACCGCCCGCGCAACCGTTCCGCCCCCGCCGCGTCGAGTCTCGCCGCGCTCATGCGCTCAAGCCCGGAGCCGGTTTGCGATCCGGCCCCGCTCGCGCAGAAAATCCTCCGCGTCGCGACGGTAGACCCGCAGCACGTGTTGCACGATGTCGATCTGCGGACGATTGTCGGTGAGGATGACGCTGCCCGAGCGCCGGTAGATCGGCTCCCGGGCCGCGTAGAGCGTGCGGATACGTTGCTCCGGATCCTCGACGTTGAGCAGCGGACGCGCGCGGTTGCCCGCCGTGCGCCGCAAAATGGTCTCCACCGTGGCGTGCAGGCAGATCACCACCCCCCGCGTCTGCAAGGCCTCCAGCATGCCGTCCTGGACCACGAGTCCGCCGCCGCAGGCGACCACCGTGCGCTCCGGCGGGTGGCCGTTTGCGATGAAATCCCGCTCCATCGCACGAAAGGCGGTCTCGCCGGCCGTCGCGAATATGTCCGCGATAGGCCGGCCCTCGAGCCGCTCGATCTCGTGGTCGCTGTCCAGCCACCGATGCCCGAGCCGGGCCGCCACGATGCGCGAGACCGTCGTCTTGCCCGTTCCCATGAACCCCACCAGGTAAAGATTTACGTCGTTCGGCGCCATCGTGCGGGGCAAGTCATGGCGCGCGCGCCGCCCCTGCCAACCAAATCCTTGTCCGCCCGCCCCGACGCCACCGCGCTCCGCCGGGGGGATGCCTTGCTTTGGCAGGGGGCGTGCTAGACGCTCGCCGCAATGCTGCTGCGCGTATCCCACCTGACCCGCTACGACTACGACCGGGCGGTGGAGTTCTCGCCCCACGTCCTTTACTTGAGACCCCGCGAATCCGCCCAGGCCCGTCTGGTCCGGCACGATCTCGTCGCGCTTCCCGCCGGCCGTCTTTTCCACCTGCGCGACACCCACGACAACAACTGCGCCCACGCCCATTTCTCCGCTCCCGCCGCCACCCTGGAGATCCGCTCCGAGTTCGAGATCGAGAACGATTTCCCCAATCCCTTCGATTTTATCCTCAAGCCGGACGCCATCGCCTTCCCTTTCGCCTACGAGCCCGTCTTCGACTTCGCCCTAGGTCCCTACCTCGCCGCGCCCTTCGACGCCACCCGCGACCGGCTGCGCGCCTGGCTGGACGAGAATTTCACCGACCGCCCCGCCGAGACCGTCCCCTTCCTGTCCGCCCTGAACACGCTCGTGTATCAACGTCTTCGTTACACCCGGCGCGAGGAACCCGGCATCCAACCCTCCGTCCGGACGCTTGAGCTCGGCGGGGGCGCCTGCCGCGACTACGCCGTGCTCCTGATGGAGTTCTGCCGCACCCTCGGCCTCGCCGCCCGTTTTGTCAGCGGTTACATGTTCGCGCCCTCCGACAAATCCGAGCGCACCGCCGGCGCGATGCACGCCTGGGCCGAGGTCTATCTGCCCGGCGCCGGCTGGCGCGGAATCGACCCCACGCACGGCTTCTGGTGCGACGAGAATTTCATCCCGCTCGCCCACGCCGCGCAGGCCGAGTCCGTCAACCCGATCCAGGGCAACGTCTACTCGCCGACCCCCGCCTCCGCCCGCCTTTTCACCGAAGTCCGGGTCGAGCGCATCGACGCCCCCGCCCCCACGCCCGCCCCCGTCCCATGACCCCTCCTTCGCCCGCCCCAGCCCTCGACGCCTGCGCCGACGCCGT
>JAIXVP010000304.1 GCA_027482905.1 Opitutaceae bacterium | reverse complement strand
TGGAGCGCGGCAACGTCATCGGCTGGGTGCCCGCGCGACACGAGGAATACGAGTTGTTCCTGCAGATGCGCCGGGACGAAGCCGCGGAGCGCCGCCGCCGGAACTGACCGCCGCGGCGCAACAGGGGGAAACTCAACGCAGGATTTCTCCCCGGTTACCCGATTGACACTCCGGCAACCCGAGCCATCCTGGATGGGGAACGATCCAGGGAAGCACGATGTCGGCGTTGGTGAATGGGCTCGGCGGTCCGGCCGGGTTCGGCGAGAGCATGGTTCCGGCGGGCGCCCCCTGGAGCGTGATCGCCATTGATTTGTCGGGATTCTATCACCCCAGCGTCGGCCTGAAATTCCTGGCCAACAATTATTCGGCGCTCTGGGTCAACAGCGCAGGCTACGTCCAGTTCAGGCCCGCGGATGGTGGCCGTGCCGATTTGCGGGACATCCCAACAGAATCGGTCGGCGGCCTCACCGAAGCCCTCCATGGCGACGGCATAGCGCCGATGATCGCGCCCTATTGGGCGCCGATCGACACCGGCCTGGCGCCGCTCGCCGCCAGCCCCGGCGGCACCTCCACCGGCGCCAACCGTGTCTGGTACGACCTCGACCAGACAACCGGCGTCGTCACCGTCACCTGGGACGATGTTCGCCCCCGCACCGGCGAAGGGGGTGACCCGGAACCTGATACAGACGGCGTCGCCGCCTTCCAGGTGCAGATCGCCCCCGCCAGCGGCATCGGCGCCACCTCGCTCGATTTCGACGTCATCTTCCGCTATGAAAACCTGGACTGGGGTCCATTCAGGCACCGCGACAATTTCGGCTTCGTCGGCGATGCCCCGCGCGCGCTGCTCGCGGATTTCTCCACCCGGCGGAACAGCCAGGACATCTTCACGGAGCCGTTGCCCTCCGCCGCCACCACCATCGATACGGATGGCGTCGGCGGGGAGGATCTCGAAGCCATCTTCGGCATGGCGACCGGCAGCAATGTGGGGGAGGCCGGCACCTGGCGCTTCGCCTATCGCCAGGGCTGGGTGACTGCCGAAGTCACCATGGGCAATTTCGGCGTCATCGAAGGCTCGGGTTCGGGCGCCACCTTCGCGGCGGTCGAAGTGGACCTGATGGCGAGCGTCCCCTACAGCTTCACCCTGACCTGGGAAGCGCTGAGCGGCGGGGATCTGGGCACCGCCACGCTGGCCACGGACCTGCTGGCCACCACCGGCAGCATCACCTTCGACCCCTGGGAACGCAGCAAGACCATCTTCGTCCCGATCAACCGGGATACGAGCATGGAGGGCGACGATACCTTCACGGTCCGTCTCTCCGCGCCCGCGCTCAACTTCCAGAACCCCGGCGGCGTGGTGCTGCTGAACACCGATTCACTCGTCACCATCTTCGATGACGACAACACGCTCCCCACGCTGTCCATCGCCGACGTGTTCGCCGATGAGGATTCGGGCGGCTTCACCTTCACCGTCACCCGGTCCTCCGGCACCGGCACCAGTTCGGCCGACTATGCGGTCGAAGCCGGCACCGCCACCGCGGGCACCGATTTCACGGCCGCAACCGGCACCGTGACCTTCGCGGATGGCGAGACCACGAAGACCATCACGGTGCAGGTCGCGGCCGATACCGCGGTGGAGGATGACGAGACCTTCACCGTCACCCTCTCCGCCCCCACCAATGCAGCGTTCACGGACTCCCTCGCCTTCGGCGCCATCATCGATGACGACACGACCATCACCTTCGGCGTCGCGAACCGGGCCGATGCCCGCCGCACGGAAACGTCGCTGGAAGACGTGACGATCCAGATCAGGGCCGTGCGCCGGGGCGTGGACCTCGGTGCGCTGACGGTGGATTGGAGCCTGGTCGGGGAGGCTGATGCCGGGCGCGGCTTCCAGGCCATGTCGGCCGCCGATTTCGGCGGCGGCGTCCTGCCCTCCGGTACCGTCAGCTTCAGTGCGGGCCAGACGCAGGCCCTCTTCTTCATCACCCTGGCCGGCGACACGCTGCATGAAGCGGCCCCCGAACAGGCCCGCTTCCAGGTCACCAGCACCCTGCCGACGGGCACGACAGCGGTACTCGGCACCATCGTCGTCGAGGATCTGGATACCGACCTCGGCTGGCTCAACGGCACCCCCGGCAACAACCGCATCAATGGCGGCGCCGGCGCCGATTCCATCAGCGGCTTCGGCGGCAATGACAGCCTCTCGGGCCTGGCCGGCGCCGACCACCTGTATGGCGGCGATGGCGAAGACCTCCTGGAAGGCGGCCTGGACGGCGATCTGCTGGTCGGCGGCGATGGCCGAGACCGCCTGCGCGGCGGCGCGGGGCTCGACAGCCTGGAAGGCGGGGCGGGCAACGACCTTCTCTTCGGTGATGAGGGGGATGATGGCCTGAGCGGCGGCGATGGCCTTGATGCGCTGCGCGGCGGCGCCGGGCGCGACGTCCTGGATGGCGGCGCGGATGCGGATCTTCTCTACGGCGACGACGGCGACGATTCGGTGTTCGGCGGGCTCGGCATCGATACGCTGAGCGGCGGCAGTGGTGCCGACACATTGGAAGGCGGAGGCGCCGACGACATCCTCTACGGCGATGCCGATGACGATCGGATCGACGGGGGCGATGGGGTCGATTCCATGCAGGGCGGCACGGGCCATGACTGGCTGTCGGGCGGTGCGGGCGCCGACGTGCTGCGCGGCCAGGATGGCGATGACAGCGCGGAGGGCGGCGAGGGGATCGACTTGATCTACGGCGACGCCGGGGCCGACACCTTGCGGGGCGACGGTGGCGACGACCGCCTCCTCGGCGGCTCCGGCATGGACTCGGTCGAGGGCGGCACCGGCCAGGACAGCCTGCTGGGTGAGGACGGCGACGATATCCTGACCGGGGAGGAAGGGCAGGATCGGATCCATGGCGGGCGCGGCGCCGACACGCTGTCAGGCGATGACGACGATGACCTGCTGCACGGCCAGGACGATGCCGACCAACTGGACGGCGGCGCCGGGGATGACAGCCTGATCGGAGGCGCCGGCGCCGATACGTTGCGCGGCGGCCTGGGAGCGGACCGGCTCGCCGGGGATGCCGGCGCCGATGTCTTCCAGTGGCTGGCGATGGCGGAGTCCAACCCCTTTGCCACCGACCGGATCCTCGGCTTCCAGGCGGGGCAGGACCGGCTTGATGTCTCGGCCATCGATGCCGATGCCATGGCGGCAGGCGACCAGGCCTTCGCCTTCATCGGATCGGCCGCCTTCTCCGGCGGGGTCGGGGTCGCGCAGGCGCGGCTCTATATCTCCGGTACCACCACCTGGCTGGCGCTCGACAGCGGGGATGC
>JAIXVP010000039.1 GCA_027482905.1 Opitutaceae bacterium | reverse complement strand
CCAGATCACCGGTCCGTTTCCGAAAGCGCCCCCCTCGTCCACCTCCGCCGCGTCCGGCCGAAGCGCGACCTCGCGCAGACACCCCGCCCGCCGCCAGCGCGCCCGGCCCGCCGCGATCAGCGCGGGCAAGTCCACCCGCCACGCCCCCTCGATCCACGCGGCGTCCGCCTCCAACCCGGCAGTCGTCACCCACGGCGCCAGGTCGCCGCGCTCAACCTTGGCGCGCACCAAGCGTCCCTCCGACGCATCGTGCCAGACCCGCCGCACCCGCAGCTCGGTGACCATGGCCATGCCCCACGCCGCCTCGATCTCCCGGTAAAATGCCTTCGCGCCCGCCGCCCGCTCCGCCCAACCTGGCGCGAGCGCCCAACGTTCCCCGGTCACCGGGCTCACCAACCCGGCGCCCACCCGCGAGGCGGCGCCTTCATGCCCGGGATCGTAGATCTCGAACGCCACCCCGGCCCGTTCCAAGGCCCACGCCAGCAGCGTTCCCGCCAAGCCCTGCCCGGCGATGCGCACCACGAGACTCATTTCGAAAGGAACGCGATTAGCATCCAACGCACAACGTAGCCCAGGCGAAGACGCCACGCCCTACTTCGGGAGCTGGGCGCGAAGTTCCTGCTGGGACGCGTAGCCCTTGAGGGCGCTGCGGAAGTTGGCGCTGTTCGCCTCGGCGGGCGCGGCGGCGAGGTGGGCCTCGGCCTTTTTCAGGTCGGCGTCAAAGGAGGTCCAATCCTGGGATCCAACGGCCTTCAACTGATCCGCGAGCAGGGTGGTGAGGTGCTGCTGCGCCTCCGCTTCCCAGGTGGCGGCGGGGCCGCTGGCCGGCGGGGTCTGGTGGACAAAGAGGAAGTAGCCGCCACCGATGAGGAGGACGGTGAAGAAAAGGTAGAGGAAGAGTTTCATGGGCGGGCGGAGACGGGCGAACGGGTTTCAGGACGTGGATTCGTCCACCTCGCGGGCTTCGCCGGCGTGGTGGAGAAAGTGGTGGAGCTCGGCGGCGAGTTTGCCGCCAAAGCCGTCGACCTCGGCGAGTTGTTCGGCGGAGGCGCGGCGGAGGCGGTCGATGTCGCCGAAGCGTTCGAGGAGCGCGGCGCGGCGCACGGGGCCGAGGCCGGGGAAGTCGTCGAGCACGCTTTCGCGGATTTTTTGGGAGCGGAGGTCGGCGTTGTAGGTGTTGGCGAAGCGGTGGGCCTCGTCGCGCAAGCGCTGGAGGAGGTGGAGGGCGGGCGAGTTGAGCGGCAGGTTCAACGGCGGCCTCGCGTCGGGGAAAATGATGGTCTCGTGTTTTTTGGCGAGGCCGATCAGAGCGGGCGGGGTCAGGTCGAGGGCGAGAAAGGCCTTCAGGGCGGCGCCGATCTGGCCGCGGCCGCCGTCGATCACGACGAGGTCGGGAAAGGGCCGGCCCTCCTCGGCGAGGCGGCGGTAGCGGCGGCCGACGACCTCCTCCATGGCGCGGAAATCGTCGTTGCCGATGAAGCTCTTGATCTGGAAGCGGCGGTAGAGGGACTTGTCGGGCCGGCCCTCGGCGAAGTGCACCATCGAGGCGACGCAGTAGGTGCCGCTGATGTGGGAGATGTCGAAGCACTCCAGGGTGCGCGGGGCGGGCGCGAGGCCGAGGGCGCGGCCGAGCTCGGAGATCGCCTCCTCGTCGGTAATGACGACCGGGCGGTCGCGCTCGAACTTACGGGTTTTCTGGAGCGTTTTCTCCAACGCGAAGACGATGTCGCGCAGCTCGGCGGCCTGCTCGAAGTTCTGTTTTTCGGCGGCGGCGACCATCTCCGCGCGGAGGGTTTCGAGCCACTCGCGGGACTTGCCCTCCAGAAAGGCGCAGGCCGCGTCCACCCGTTCGCGGTAGGCTTCGGGCGCGACGATGTTTTCGGCCGAGTAAAGCTCCTCGCGCACATCGTCGTAGAGCTGCCAACGGCCGTCGGGCAGGCGCTGCGGGGTGGCGTCGCCGAGCAGGATGCCGAACTGGCGCCGCATTTGTGCGAGGGTTTTGCGCAGCAGGCCGGAGTGGGCGAAAGGGCCGAAGTAGCGGGAGCGGTCCTCCTTGCGCAGGCGGGTGAGCCGGAAGCGCGGCAGGGTTTCGCCGAGGTCGACGCGCACCAGGAGGAACCGTTTATCGTCGGTGAAGTCGGTGTTGTAGCGCGGTTTCCACTGCTTGATCAGCTTGCCCTCGAGCAGCAGGGCCTCGGGTTCGGACTTCACCTCGATGGTGTCGAAGTCGTGGATCAGGGCGATGAGGGCACGGATCTTGGGGTGGACGGTCATGGCCCGCGACGGCGTGAAGTAGGACGACACGCGCTTTTTCAGGGCCTTGGCCTTGCCGACGTAGAGGATGCGGCCGAGGCGGTCCTTCATCAGGTAGACGCCGGGTTTGTCGGGCAGGCGGCGCACCTTCTCCTTCAGGTTTTCGGGCGCGGCGGAATCGTCTGGGTCGGGCGCTGGCATTTTGGGAAAGAGTGACCAAGGTGCATGTTTCGCAACGCATGGTTTCCAAGCCCCCCTTTCCCTTCGCTCCCGCCCCGGCCCGCCCCGTGGCAGCCATCCGCTACGAGCTGATCACCCTCGGGGACGAACTGCTCCTCGGCCTGACCGCCAACAGCCACCTGACCTTCATCGGCGCGGCGCTGGGCCGGCGCGGTGCGAGCCTGACCCGGAATGTCACCATCACCGACGAGGCCGGCGCCATCGCCGAGCAGTTCCGCGAGAGCTGGGCGCGTAGCGACGTGGTCATCACCACCGGCGGCCTCGGCCCGACCTGCGACGACCGCACCCGGGAGGTGATCGCCGGCGTGTTGGGCCAGGAGCTGGTTTTCGAGCCGGCGGTGCTGGCCGACATCGAGGCGCGTTTCGCCCGGCTGGGACGGAAGATGACGGAAAACAACCTCAAGCAGGCCTACCGTTTTTCGCGCGGCGAGATCCTGCCCAACGCCAACGGCACCGCGCCCGGCCTCTGGGTCGAGCAGGACGGCAAGCTCCTCGTCATGCTGCCCGGTCCGCCCAACGAGCTGCACCCGATGTTCAACGAGCAGGTCCTGCCCCGTCTCGCCGAACGCGGGCTGGTGGCGCAGCGCGAGGCCTACGTCCAGCTCCGCACCGCCGGCATCGGCGAGAGCGCCCTGGAAATGCGTCTGCAACCGCTGCTCGCGCCCCACGGCGAGGCGCTGAACATCGCCTTCTGCGCCCACCAGGGCCAGGTCGACCTGCGCCTGAGCTCGCCGAGCGGCGCGCTCGACGAAACCGCCCTCGCCAGGCTGGCCCGGGAGTGCGCGGCGCTCCTCGGCGACGACTTTATCTGCTACGGACACGACTCGCTGGCCAAAGTATGCGGCGACCTGCTGCGGGCGGGCGAACACACCCTCGCGGTGGCCGAGACCGCGACCGGCGGACTGCTCGCGAACGGGTTCACCGACATCGCCGGGGCCTCGAAGTTTTTCGCCGGCGGCTGCGTGTGCTACTCGAACGAGTCGAAGATGCAGCTGCTGGACGTGCCCGAGGACCTCCTGCTCCAGCACGGCGCGGTCTCGGCCGAGAACGCCGTCGCGATGGCGGCCGGCGTGGCCGAGCGCCTCGGGGCCGACTACGGCCTGGCCGTCACGGGCTTCGCCGGACCCTGCGGCGGCACCCGGGAAAACCCGGTCGGCACCATCTTCCTCGCCCTCTACACCCCCGGCGGGGTGTGGTCGCGGCGCCTCAGCCAGTCCGGGCCGCGCGGCGCGGTGAAACAACGCGCGGTCAACGGCGCGCTCGACTGGCTGCGGCGCGAGCTGGTGCGGTGCAAGCGCGGCGGCACCCGGCCCCAGGGCGGCGGCGACACCGCGGCGGGCCTCGGCGCGCCCGGCGGCTGAGCGAGGGCGGCCGCCGCGCCAGCGGGTTTTCGAGCCGGCGGCGCCGGTATTCGCTTCCTTCACGAAATCGAACACGCAAACCTACGGACATGAGCGCAGTCCCGGTCACCGCCCAACAGATCCTCACGGCGGCGCAAAGGATTCCGGCCATGGGCCGGGCCTTTCGCGCCCTCGAAGTCGCGCTGAACGACCCCAACGCCACGCTCACCTCGGTGATGGAGGCGGTCCGGCTCGACGCCGCCCTGGCCACCCGGATCCTGCGCAGCGCCAACAGCGTGGTTTTCCGGCGCGGCGAACCCTGCCGCAGCCTTGACGAGGCCATCGGCCGCATCGGCCTGCGCGAAGTCGAGCGGCTGACCGGCGCGTTCGTGGCCCAGCGCATGTTTTCCGACGGGCTTACCCTTTACCGCCTCGGCGGCGACCAGCTCTGGGTCAACACCGTCGCCTCGGCCCTGGCCGCTGAGCACATCGCCGGACTGGCCGGCACCGACCCGCGCCAGGCCTACACCCTCGGCGTCCTGCGCTCCGTGGGACGTCTGCTTTGCCAACGCCTCGCGATCGACCTGTCGCTCCCGCCCATCGGCGGTGAAAAGCTCGACGCGGCGGCCACCCGCGCCTGGGAGGTCGCCCACTTCGGCGCCACCGCCGAGCAACTCGGCGGCCGAATGCTCCGGCTCTGGGAGTTTCCGGCCGAACAGGAATCCGCCCTGCGCCACGTCGTCGCGCCCCAATTCCATCCGGGGCTTTCCCGTGAATGCGCCGGCCTGCACCTCGCCTGCTGGACGGCCGACAACCTCGGCAAGGGCCTGCCCTTCGAGGAAGGACTCTGGCGGCTGGACGACGCCCTGCTCAAGCAGGCGGGCGTGACCGAGACGGCCGCGCGCGACACCGTGGTCAGCACGCGCGATCTGCTTAATCGCACCCTTCAGGTCATGAAAAGCTGAACGCGACGCGGCGTCAGCCCATCAGGTTGCGCAGGGCCTGGAGATACTTGTCCCGGGTGCGGGCGATGACGTCGGCGGGCAACGCGGGCGCGGGCGGACGCTGATCCCAGCGCAGGGCCAAGAGGTGATCGCGCACGAACTGCTTGTCGTAGCTCGGGGGCGAGCAATCCGGGCGGTAATCGGCGGCCGGCCAGTAACGCGAGGAATCGGGCGTCAGAACCTCGTCGATCAACACCAGCCGCCCGTCGGCGTCCGCGCCGAACTCGAACTTGGTGTCGGCCAGGATCATG
>JAIXVP010000282.1 GCA_027482905.1 Opitutaceae bacterium | reverse complement strand
GATAAGGTCAAAAGGACGCGGGCGCTGGCCGGACGGGGCGGCGAGCACGCCCTGAAAGCAGGACTCGATTTTGCCGTTCCGGGCGAGGAAACCGTCAATGTTGGCGCGCCGATCACGGGGAATAATGTAGCTGGCGGAGCGCAGGGCGGGCTCGAGGAGGGCCTCGTTCAGCACGCGACCGTGGGTGTAACCGTAAACGCCCTCGGCGGTGTCGTCGGCGTGGAGGGTGATGAGGCCGTCGAAATCGCGGGCGGCGAGGTCGCGCTCGAGGGCCACGACCTCGGGCTGGACGGAGCCGCGCCAGAATTCGCGATTGAGGTCGAGGTCGGCGCCGTTGTGGCGGGTGGCGCGGGCGTAACCAACCGGGTTACACAGCGGGTAGACGGTCAACGCATAGCCGGTGGCGCGGGCCGGATCGGCGACGAGGCGTTCGAGGAACGCGAGCGGGGCGAGCACGCTGGCGGGTTCGTCGCCGTGCAGGCCGCCGAAGACCGCGAGGCGGATGGGGTCGTGGGCGGCCGGCGGACCGGTGAACACCAGGCGCGGCAACAGGTGCAACGCCCCATCGTGCGGGAAGGTCGCCAACAAGTCGTAACGCAGCGGCGAGCCCGGCCGGTCGAGGGCGGCGAGAGGATCGAGCAGGGCGCGGACATCGCGACGAGACGGCGGGGGCGAGAGAGCGGGCATCAAAGCGAG
Source organism: Opitutaceae bacterium (assembly GCA_027482905.1). Taxonomy (GTDB): domain Bacteria; phylum Verrucomicrobiota; class Verrucomicrobiia; order Opitutales; family Opitutaceae; genus IMCC26134_A. Next base: position 5,370 of record JAIXVP010000282.1, on the reverse strand, counting down.
AAAAGGAAAAAGGAGGACGGGCGCGGGGCCCGTCCTCCGGCTGAAATCGGAAGCGGCGGCGGTTTAGTTTTTCAGGTAAATCTGGTCGAAGTAGCCGCCGTCGTCGAAGTGCTCCTTCTGGGCCTTGGTCCAGCCGCCGAAGGCCTGGTCGATGGTGAACAGCTCCACCTTCGTGAACTGGCCGGCGTATTTGGCGGCCGCCTTGGGATCGATGGGGCGGTAGAAGTTTTTCCCGGCGATATCCTGGCCTTCGTCCGAATAGAGATACTCGAGGTAGGCCTTGGCGACCTCGGCGGTGCCCTTGCGCTTGGCGACCTTGTCCACGACCGCGACGGGCGGTTCGGCGAGGATGCTCAGGGAGGGCACGACGATCTCGAACTGGTCGGCGCCGAATTCCTTCACCGCGAGGAAGGCCTCGTTTTCCCACGACAGGAAGACGTCGCCGATGCCGCGCTGCACGAAGGTGGTGGTCGAGCCGCGCGCGCCGGAGTCAAGCACGGGGACGTTTTTGTAGAGTTTCGCGACAAAGGCCTTGGCGGCCTCGTCGGAGCCGCCGTTCTTACGCTTGGCGTATTCCCACGCGGCGAGGTAGTTCCACCGGGCGCCGCCAGAGGTCTTGGGGTTGGGAGTGATGATGGAGACGCCGGGCTTCACGATGTCGTCCCAGTCCTTGATGGCCTTCGGGTTCCCTTTGCGGACGAGAAACACGATGGTGGACGTGTAAGGGGAAGAGTTGTGCGGGAAACGCGTCTGCCAGTCGGCGGGGAGGGCGCCGGCGTTTTTGGCGATCGCATCGATATCGCCGGCGAGGGCGAGGGTGACGACGTCGGCGCGGAGGCCGTCGATCACGGAGCGGGCCTGTTTGCCGGAACCGCCGTGGGACTGTTTCACGACGACATCGTCGCCGGTCTTGGCCTTCCAGTGGGCGGCGAAGGCGGCGTTGTATTCGACGTAGAGCTCGCGGGTCGGGTCGTAGGACACGTTCAGCAGCTCGATGCTCTTGGCGGCGGCGGAGCCGGCGAGGACGAGCGCAGCCAGGGTGGCGGCGGCCAAGCGGGAGAGAGGGGAAAAATTCATGTGAAAAACGAAAGCAAGGAAAACGAGGGCGGGAACGGCGGGATTAGAAGGAGAGCTGCACGCGGCTGAGGATGGCGTTCTCGTTCTCGAAATCGGCGGTGGAGGCGTCGGCTTCCTGGAACTCGGAGTGTTCGAAGTTGAGCGACGCCTTCACGTTGCGGTTGAGATACCAGTTCACGCCGAGCGAGTAGGAGTCGATGCGCTGGGCCTGGGTGTTGCGGTTGGCGAAGGTGCCGGTGCCGGCGCCCGCGAAGGTGGCCTCGTCGACCGCGAGCTGGCTGAGGCGGGCGGCGACTTCCCAAGCGCCCCAGGTGCCGGCCTCGAAGTTGAAATCCTGGGCGGGCTTGGGGTTGATGTTGTGGCCGGCGTCTTCGCCGGTGAGAACATAGTTCACGTTCACGGCCCAGGCGCGGTTGGTCAGGTCGGCGCGCTTGCTGGCGGGGGTGATGGTGTTCACGCCGCCGACCACGGTCGTGGTCACGAGCTCCTGGATGGACTCGGTGTAGGAGGCCATGACGCCGAAGGGTCCCTTGTAGAAATAGAGCTGGGGCGAGACGCGATCATGGGAACCGTCGGGACGGACGGTGCCGCCGTATTGGAAGAAGGGCACGAGGGCGTTGCTGGTGTAGGCGCGGAAGGCGCCGGTGGCGACCTCGCGGGTGCCGGTGCTGTAGGCGAAGCCGAGGCCGAGGCCCTTCAGGAAGGAATCCTGGTCGTTCTTGAACGGGTGGGTGAAGAGGCGGACCACGGTGTCCTTGCCGTCGTTGCCGCCGGACTCGGTCTCCAGACTGGCCCCGTCGCTGGCGCCGTCGAGGTAGGCGGCCTGGTAGCTGAGGCGGCCGGTCAGGAAATCGCCATAAACCTGGACGCCGGTGTCGCGGTTGGGCCCGAGCAAAGTAGGGAGAGAGCGCTCGATGAAGAGCAGGTTGGTCTGGGAGACGAGGCGCTCGAGATCGAAGGGCGACTTGGTCTTGCCGAAAAGGGCGCTGAAGGCGTCGGAGTATTTGTAGGTCGCGTAGGCGTCGAGCAGCTGGACCTGGTTGTTGGCCAGGTCGAACATCAGGCGATAGCCGTATTTCTCGGCGACGGTGCCCTCGAAACTGGGGCGGATGCGGCGCAACACGAAGGCGTCGGGCGTGTCGATGCCGGCGTCGCGGTCCTCGAAATAGTAGCGTCCGTCGGCCTGGATGTTGGCGCGGATTCGGAGGGAATACTTTTTGTCCGGCGAGGTCAGGCTGAAGCCCTTGGCGTCGGCGTTGACCCCGGGGGTCTTGGCCGCGGCGGCGGTGGCGGCCTCGTCCTTCAGCTCGACGTTGCGCTCGAGGACGCGGAGTTTCTGGTCGAGCAGGCGGATCTGTTCGCGGAGCGCGGCGATGTCGTCGGACGACGCGGCCGGCGCCGTCTGGGCCCGGCCGGCGAACGGCGCGAGGGCGAGGGTGGAAAGCGCGGCGGCGGTGGCGGCGGCGCGGAGGGAACGAGGGGACTTCATGGTCGGGATGGGTGCTGGGTTGGGCGAATCACGGAAGCTCCCAGGGACGGGTGGCGGGGGGCGAAGGGTGGGTTGGTTGCGGGAATCGCCGCCGCCGGGCGGGCGGTGGGCGAAAAGGGGATGGCGACGGGTTTACTCGTCGCGGGAGGCGGCGCCGGACCCGCCGAGACGGGTTTTTTCGGTGCGCTCGATCTGGGTGACCTTGCCGTCGTGGACGACGATCTGGACCACGCCGTAGCGGAGGCCCTCGACCTTGGCGCGGACGATGGCGAGCCAGTCGGGCGGGTTGTTGGCGGAGGAGAGCGAGGCGGCGGAAAGGGAGCTCATGGCGGGGAGGGCGCGGGACGGGAAGCGGGAGGGTTCAGATGGTGTAGTCCGGGAGGAGCTGCGAAAGCAGGCCCTCGACGGGGGCGAGGCGGCGGGGAGCGGCGACGCGCGCGGTGCGGGCGGTGCGGCGGGAGGCGACCGTGGACTTGACGGGCTGGCCGCGCGCGGCCGGACGCGGGGAGGCGAAGGGGAGCGGCACCGCGTCGCGGCGGAGTTTGCGGAGGGTCACCTCCACCACGTCGGCGAGGGTGTAACGGTCGAGGATCCCGGCGATGGCGTTGCGAACGTCGAGCATCAGCATGCGCAGACCGCAGTGCTCCTCGTCGGGACAGCTGCATTTTTCGTAGGCGGTGTGGCTGACGCAGCCGATGGGCGCGAGCGGGCCGTCGATCAGGCGAACGATCGAACCGATCGTGATCTCGGAGGCGGGCCGGGCGAGGTGGTAGCCGCCGAACTTGCCGCGCTGGGCGACCACGATGCCGGCGGTCTTCAGCTCCTGCATGATCTGCTCAAGGAACTTGGCGGGGATGGACTCCTTGTCCGAAAGCTCGGTGACCTGGACGAGCTCGCGGCCCACTTCGCCGGCGATGCCGAGATCGATCAGGGCGCGGAGGGCGTATTCACCTTTTTTGGAAAGCTTCATGCGGGGATTTAATCCCCACAAAAAGAGTGGGATTAAAATCGGCAAGCCTGTTTTCCCATAAATTTAGTAGGATTTAAAAATCAGAGGCAGACACGTAAGCCATCGAACGCAAAACCTACTTCCTTAGGGAGATAACTCGACTCATCACGATGCGCGACCGCGTGGGTTAAGTGGGTGAGATAAGTCTGGCGCGGCGCGATATCGGCCACCACCGCGAGGGCTTCGGGGATACTCTGGTGGGTCGGATGCGGCGTGGGCCGAAGTCCGTCGAGAAGGAGCAAATCGGCACTGCGGGCGAGGTCGCGGGCGGCGGGCGGCACGGATTTGCAATCCGTGTAATACGCGAATCGCCGACCCGAGCCGGCCTCGGTGAACACCAGGCCGAGGGTCTCGATCCGGCCGTGCGGCAGCAGGGTGGACTCGATCACGCCCTCGGGCAGATCCAGGCGCGCGGGCAGGCGGCGGAGGTCAAAGCGGGCGTAGCCGTCGGGTTTCTCCCCGCGCGGGGCGAGGGCGTAAGGGTAGATGGCGCGCACCCTCCCCTCCCCTTCCTCATGGCAATACACCGGCAGGGTGCCGTCGGCCCGCAGGTCGCAGTAACGCCGGAGGTCGTCCATGCCGAGGATGTGGTCGGCGTGGCCGTGGGTAAGGATAAAAAGGTCGATGGACGGGATGGATTCGCGCAGGACCTGGACGCGGAACTCCGGCGTAGCGTCGATCTGGATACGCAGGCCGTTCATGACCACGTGGACCGAGGCGCGGGAGCGCCGGTCGCGCGGATCGTCCGACCGGCAGACCGCGCAGTCGCAGGCGATCATGGGGACGCCGTGGGAGGTGCCGGAGCCGAGGACGATGATTTCCATGCGAGCCATCCACCCCGCCAAAACGAAGGCGACGCCGCCACGGTAAAATGACGGCGTCGCGAAAACAAAAAAGAGCCGGGGATCGCGCCGGCTCAGGGCGCCTCGTCGTCGGGCGGAGGCGGCGGCGGGCCGAAATCGTCGCCGTCGCCTTCCCCGCGCGGAGGCCGGGGCGGATGGGGCGGCGGCTTGGGCAACTCGTCCCGGGTGATTCGGCCGTCACCGTTCTGGTCGAAGCGACCGAGCGCGGCCGCGGCGGCGGCGCGTTCGGCGGCGGAGATGACCCCGTCGCGGTCGGTATCGAACAAACCGAGGAGCGGATGGGGCGGACGCGATCCGCGGGCGGACGGAGGACGGTCCTCGCCGCCAGCGCGGGAAGACGGGGCCGCCGAGTTGGCGGCGACCGCGAAAGCGGTCACCGCCAACAAAGCGGACGAGTAACAAAACACGGAACGGAACGAGCTTGTTGTGTGCATGGGGGAAAAATGTCGCCCCCAATAAAGCGCCCCGACGTAAGAGCCGTGTGAGTTCGGTCCGTAAAATAGTTAAGCAGACGTAAAGGCGAGCCACAGGCACCCGCACCGGCGGATTCGGCGACGGTCGCCAAGCTTGCTCATTCCGCGGCGGCGAGGCGGAGCGTGGCGCGAAAGCCCTGCGGTTCGCGGTTGGCGAAGCGCACGGCGCCGCCGCAGGCCTCGACGCAGGCGCGCACGATGGCCAGACCGAGGCCGGCGCCGCCGGTTTCGCGCTGGCGGGCGAGTTCGGGGCGGAAAAAGGGTTCGCCGAGGCGGGCGAGCGACTCGGGCGGCACCCCGGGGCCGGCGTCCTCGACCAAGAGTTCCACCCCGTCCTCGACGCGGCGGGCGCGCAGGGTGATGGCGGCGTCGCGACCGGCGTAGCGCAGGGCGTTGCGCAGAAGGTTGCCGACCGCGCGGGCGAGCAGGTCGGCGTCGGCGCGCACCGCCAAACCGGCG
>JAIXVP010000100.1 GCA_027482905.1 Opitutaceae bacterium | reverse complement strand
GGTCTCCGGACACGTGAAGAAGTAAGCGATCCCGGTCGTCCCCCAAGACATCCGCCTCCCCGGCCGCCGGCGCGCTCGCGCCGGCGGCTTTTTCACGCCCCGCGCCTACTTCCCGGCCCGGCCGAGGAAGCCGAGGATGTCGTCGGCCTGCTGCCGGGTGGAGCCCTTGTGGTCCGCGTAGACCACCTTACCCTCGTGGATCAGGTAGGCCTGACGGGCGGAGAACCCGAAGGTCGTGCCCACGCCGAAGGCGGCGATCACCTTTTTCTCGGTGTCGGCCAGCAGGCTGAAGGGAAAGCGCTGCTCCTCCTTGAACTTGCGCTGGCTCTCCACGCTGTCGGTGCTCACCCCGTAGACCGCCACACCCTTCGCGGTCAGCGCCGCGTAGGCGTCGCGCAACGAACAGCCCTGGGCTGTGCAGCCCGGCGTGCTCGCCTTGGGATAGAAATAGACCAGCGTATACTGGTTTTTTGAATACACATCGGCCAGGCGGACCGGGCTGCCGGTCTCGTCGGACGCGGTGGCGTCGGGCGCGGCGTCGCCGACGTTGACGGGATTGGCGGGGGAGGTGGTGAACATGGCGAGGAAGAGGGACGCGAGGGCGATTAGTCGTTTCATGGTGATTACGGACGCCGCATCGAACTCCGCGCCGCCGTGCTCGCAAGCTGCTATGGACGTTTTAGGGAAACTTCTCCCGTATCGTCCTTCCCATGAAGCTCATTCGCCACCTGACCCCGTCCGGCCCCGCCTACGCCGCCCTGCTTCCGGACGGGCTGGCCCAGCCGCTCTCCGGCGATCCATTCGCCCCGGAAGGCCTCGGTCCCGCCGGACCGCCCGCCGCCCCCGGACCGCTGCTGGCGCCCGTTCTCCCGCCCAACATCATCGGCGTCGGCCTCAACTACCGCCGCCACGCCGAGGAGATGGGCCGCGCCCTGCCGCAGTTCCCGATGATCTTCGTCAAGACCACCAACACCCTTTCGGATCCCGGCGCGCCCATCGTCCTCCCCCGCTCCTGCAACGCCTCCCTCGAGGTCGACTACGAATGCGAACTGGCCGTGGTGATCGGCCGGACGGCGAAAAACGTCCCCCGCGAACACGCCCTCGACCACGTGTTCGGCTACACCGTGGCCAACGACGTCTCCGCCCGCGACTGGCAGTTCAAGTGGGGCGGCGGCCAGTTCTGCCAAGGCAAGGGCTTCGACACCTTCTGCCCGCTCGGCCCCGTGCTTGTGACGGCGGACGAACTGCCCGACCCCGGCCGCCTCGCCATCCGCTCCATCGTGAACGGCGAGATCCGCCAGGCATCGAACACCTCCGACCTGATCTTCGACATCCCCACCCTCATCGCCTTCCTCAGCGCCAGCCGCACCCTCCTGCCCGGCACCGTCATCCTCACTGGCACGCCCTCCGGCGTCGGCGCCGCGTCCACCCCGCCCCGCTTCCTCCAACCCGGCGACACCGTGACCATCGAGATCGACGGCATCGGCGCCCTGACCAACCCGGTCGTCGCCGAGCAACTCTGACCACCTCCCGGCGCCCCGCGCGGCCCCGGTGCGCCTTGGCCCGACCACTGCTTAAACCCCCGCCATGATCCGCATCCAAACCCCCGAAGGCTACCTCCTCGTCGGCCACCAGGAACACGCCCGCCTCGCCGGCCGCTTCGCCGCCCGCTGGGGCAACGCCCTCTTCCCGCCACCCGCCCCGCCCGCCGCCCTCCCCGAGGTGCTGCTCGCGGTCTTCCACCACGATGACGCCTGGGCCGGCCGCGACGCCACGCCCTTCCTGACGCGCGAGAACCGCCCGTCGGCCTTCACCCGCGAATTGGTCGGCACCTACTCCGCCTTCGAGGAGATCGACCTCGCCGATTACCTCGCGGTGCGCGGCGCCGCCACCGAGGCCGTAGCCGCCGCCCACCCCTACGCCGCCATCCTCATCTCGATGCACACGGTGAACCTGCTCACCGAGCAGGCCGACCTCTCGACCATCAAACCCGCCGACCGCCCCCTGCATGCCGCCTTCATCGAGGGCCAGCTCCGCCGCCAAAAGGAACTCGCCGCCGCCCTCCCGCCCGAACTCGCCGCCCACGCGACCCCGGAACAACTCCAACGCGCGTTCGAGTTCCTCCAGTTTTGCGACAATCTTTCCCTTCTCACCTGTGTGCGCTACGAATCCGCCCGTCCGCTGCGCCACACCCACCTCGACGCCGCCGGAGCGCGCCGCGCCATCACCTGCACGCCCATGGCCGCCGAAACCTACCGCATCGACCCCTGGCCCTTCGACGCGCCGACCGCCGACTTCGCCGTCCCCGCCCGCCGCGTCCCGGCCGCCGCCTGCGCCGACCTCACCGCCTTCCGCGCCGCCTACTCTGCCGCCCCGGTCGAACAACTTCCCATCCACCTCGTCCCGGCCTGAGGAGGTCACCACGAAGTCGCGAAGGCACGAAGCCCAAGCCTCTCCATCGGACCTGCGTTTAGTCCTTCCGACCTTCGCGCCTTCGCGCCTTCGTGGTTAACAAATCAGATCCGCCCATGTCATCCACTCCTTCCTCCGGCCAACTCACGGACTGCGTCGTTCTTCTCGGCCCCGAACTCGCCCCGTTCCGCTGCTCCCGCTTCGCCTGGTCGGGCGACACCATAACCGCCGCCGACCGCGTCGAACCGGTCAACACCCTCGAAGCCGGCGCCCTCGTGGTCATCCCCGGCCTCTACAACAGCCACACGCACATGGGCGACTCCGCCCTGCCCGACGGAGCCACCGGGCTCACGCTGGAGCAGGGTTTTTTCCGCCCCCACGGCTACAAATACCGCGAGCTCGCCAAACTCACCCGCGAGACCCACCTGCCCCACCTCGAGGCCCACCTGCGCTACATGGCGCGCACCGGCACCGTCGCCCACCTCGATTTTCGCGAACAGGGTCCCTACGGCGCCGAACTCCTCCGCGCCGCCTCCGCCGCCACCGGCGTCGATTCCGTCATCCTCGGCCAGTTCAACGGCGTGCCCTTCACCGAGCCAGAACTCCGCGCCAACCGCCCCGGCCACACCCTCCCGCCCGAACACCGCGCCGAACTCGAAGCCCTGCTCGCCGTCGCCGACGGCTTCTCCGAGAGCACGATGAACGACCTCACCGACGCCGCGTGGACCGAGATCCGCGCGCTCACGTCGGAGAAGAAAAAACTCCGCGCCATCCACTGCCTCGAGAACGCCGGCTACCGCGACCTCTCCCTCGCCACCACCGGCCGCGGCGACCTCATCCGCGCCATCGAGCTCTACGACCCCGACATCATCGTCCACCTCACCGTCGCCACCGCCGAGGAGATCGCCCTGCTCGTCCGCGCGAAAAAGACCGGCGTGCTCAACCCCCGCGCCAACGCCAATCTCGGCCTGCCCCTCCCGCCCATCGCCGCCCTGCTCCGCGCCGGGGCCAATCTCCTCCTCGGCACCGACAACGGCATGCTCAATTCCCCCAGCATGCTGGCCGAGCTCGATTTCACCTACAAGGTCGCCAAGTCCCAGTTCGCCGACGCCCTCGCGCCCGACCCGACCGCCATCCTGAAAATGGCCACCAGCAACATCCGCGCGGTCCTCGGTGGCGACCACCACGGCGCGCTGGAAGTCGGCCTGCCCGCGACGTTCGTGGTCCTCGATTTCACCCAAGGCCACCTCCGCCACACCCGCCACCTGACCGCGAGCATCGTCACCCGCGTCACCCCCGACGACGTCCTCGCCACCTACCGCCACGGCCGGCCGCTGTATCAGGCCGAGACTTTCAACTCCTAGCTCCTCGCTCCCTTCTCCCCGCTCCGCCCATGCACCACGTCCTCTCCCCCGAGCCGCTCTGCCACCGCTGGAACAACGCCACCCCGCCGCGCCTCACCGTCGCGCCCGGCGACACCGTCACCTTCCGCTGCGCCGACTCCTCCGGGTGGCAGGTGAAACCGGATTGGACCGCCGCCGACTTCGCCGCGAAGTTCGACCCGCTCCAGGTCCACGCCCTCACCGGCCCCGTCGCCATCGACGGAGCCGAGCCCGGCGACACCCTCGAAATCGTGATCGAGGCCTACGCCCACCACGGCTTCGCCTGGACCAGCCTCATCCCGGGCCTCGGCCTGCTCGCGGGCGAGTTCCCTGACGCCCATCTCTTCATCTGGAAACTCGAGGGCGACCAGACCCGCAGCTTCCCCGGCGTCACCCTCGATCTCCACCCCTTCGCCGGCATCATCGGCCTGCAACGCGCCGAGCCCGGCGAGTTCCGCACCCGCGCCCCCGGCCCCTTCGGCGGCAACCTCGACGTCCGCCACCTCACCGCCGGCACGCGCCTGTTTTTACCCGTCTTCACCCCCGGCGCCGGCGTGCTGACCGGCGACTGCCACGCAGCCCAGGGCGACGGCGAAGTCTGCATCAACGGCATGGAGGCGCCCATGGACGCCACCTACACCTTTAAACTTCACAAAGCCCCCGCCAAACCCCTCGCCGGCCCCTACGCCATCTACCCGGCGCAGAGCTTCACGCCCCCGCGCTACGCCACCAAACCCTGGCATCTGTTCATCGAGAGCGACGCCGACCCGCGCGAAGCCTGCAAACGCGTCGTGCGCCGCGCCATGGAGTTCATCGTCGACCGCCTCGGCGTCACGCCCCAGATGGCCTACACCCTGTGCAGCGTCGTGCTCGACCTGAAGGTCAGCCAACTGGTCAACGTCCCCACCACCACGATCACCGCCTATTTGCCGGAGGCGATTTTTGATTGAACTGAAAGTAACTCAACCACGAAGCGCACGAAGACACGAAGACGGGAATTAAAAATCCACCTTCCCAATCTCTCCCTGTGAAGTAACACAACGCCGCCACCTTTCTAGCCTTCGTGACTTCGTGTCCTTCGTGGTTAACTCATTCTTCACTACTTCCATGTCCGCCATCGAAACCAAACTCGCCGCCCTCGGCCTCGTCCTCCCCGCGCCCGCCGCCCCCGGCGGCAGCTACCTGCCCTACCGACTCCACGGCGACACCCTCATCCTCGCCGGCGTCATCAGCTCCTTCAACGGCCAGATGACCCACGTCGGCCAAGTCGGTAAGGAGCACACCATCGAGACCGCCCGCGAAGCCGCGAAGATCTGCGCGCTCAACGTTCTCACCAACCTCACGCTCGCCCTCGGCTCCCTCGACCGCGTCGAGGCCTTTCTCTACGTCGGCGGCTACGTGAACGGCGTATCCGGTTTCGCCGACGCCCCGGCCGTGATCAACGGCGCGAGCGACCTCTTCGTCGAGCTCTTCGGTGACGCTGGCCGCCACGCCCGCGCCGCCGTCGCCGTCGCCGGCCTCCCCAAAAACGCCACCGTCGAGATCCAGGTCACGGTCGCGGTGAAGGCGTGAGCGGAGGAAAGGGAGAAGAGGTCAGAATTCAGAATTCAGGAGTCAGAAAAGAAAAAAGCCCCACCGCCGAAACCCCACCCGTTCCCGACGTCTTTGATCGCCACCCTTCTGACTCCTGAATCCTGACTCCTGAATTCTCGTTCGAGTCCTATTCCGCCCATGACCTTCGCCGACTGGCAGTCCCTCGCCCCCGCCGCCGCCGCCCGCCTCGTCCATGAGCGCGTCGCCGCCCTGCCTCCGGCCCAGCAACGCGCCGCGCTCGCCTGGCTCGCCCCGGAGAAGCGCCTCGCCGCCGAGCTGGCCGCCGCCCCCGTCGCCTCGCCGCTAAAAGGCCTGCCCTTCGCCGCCAAGGACCTTTTCGACGCCGCCGGCCTGCCCACCTTCGCCGGCTCGGCCTTTTTGCCCGAGGTGCGACCCGACCCCGCCGCCGACGGAGCCTTCATCCGCGACGTCCGCGCCGCCGGCGCCGCGCTCGCCGCCAAGGCCCACATGCACGAGTTCGCCTACGGCATCACCGGCGAGAACCCGCACTACGGCGACTGCGAGCTGCCCGGCCACCCCGGCCGCACCACCGGCGGCTCCTCCAGCGGCTCCGCCCTCCTCGTGAAGGCCGGCGTCGTGCCCTTCGCCCTCGGCACCGACACCGGCGGCAGCATCCGCGTGCCGTCCGCTTTCTGCGGCCTCTACGGCTTCCGCATGACGCCGCACCACCCGTGGATCGCGGACGGCTTCCCCCTCGCCGAAAGCTTCGACACCCCCGGCTTTTTCACCGCCAACGCCGCCGATCTCCGCGCCACCCTCGACGCCCTCCTGCCCGAGTCCGCCGGCTCCCCGCCCCCAGCCCCCCGCTCTCCGCTCAAGGGCGCGTGGCTGGCGCTGCCCGGCCTCGATCCCGCCGTCGAACGCGCCTTCCGCGCCGCCGCCCCGCGCCTCGCCGAGCCGTTGCCCGCCTCGACCGCGGCCGAATTGCTCCCGCTTTTCGCCCCCGCCGCCGAACTCTACGCCGTCCTCGGCGGGGCCGAGACCCGAGTCATCCACGCCCCGTTCTACGCGCGTTATCGCGACCGCTACGACCCCAACGTCCGCGCCCGCATCGACCGCGCGCTCACCCTGACCGACGCCGAGATCGCCCGCGCCCAGGCCAACCGCGACGCCATCACCGCCGCCTGGGCGTCCTTGTTTCGCGAATACGATTACATCGTCCTGCCCGGCTCGCCCCGCCCCGCGATCACCAAGGCGGAATGCACCATGGAGATGCGTTCGCGCATCCTCGGCCTCACCGTGCCGGCCAGCATGGCCTCCCTGCCCGTGCTCGCCCTGCCCGTCCCGCTACCCGACAGCGGCGGGCTCACCACCGCCCTGCAAATCGTCGTGCCGACCATCCACAGCCCGGCCATCCGCCACGCCCTCGCGTTGCACGGCTGATTCCGACGGTCGGCGACCGGCGGAACAATCAGGCCGACGGCGCGTCGCCGTTGGCCGACACCGGAGCCGCCGCCGCCGCACGCGCCGCCATGCGTTTCTCCGCCTCCAGGATGATGGCCTCGCAGCCGAGGAACTTATGGTCGTCGAGGGTCAGGCGGCGACGTTTCCCGCCCTCCTCGTAGATGGCGTAGGCGATGCCCTTGTCGGCCCACTTGCGGCGATCCATCTCCACGATGCTGTCGAGGTGCACGCGTTCGCCCGAGGCCCCGGTCACCCAGTCGCCCTCCGCCCGCACGCTGCGGGAGTGGTTCCAGGCCACCCAAGCGGCGAAGCCCGCCGCCCACACAAAAAACACCCAGCCGGTCACGCGTTGCCCGGCGAGGTCGCCGGCCGTGCGCGGTTTGGGCGCCGCCTTCGGCCAGTCCCGCTCCCGCGCCAGTCGCTCCCACGCCCGGGTCACGGCCGGATCCTTGGCGTCCTTGGCCTGGCCGGCGGCGATCAATTCCTCCGCCAAGGGGGCGAAGACCTCGTGGCGCTTGGCTTCGGCCGGCCAGCGGAGGTAGCCGTCGATCAAAAACCACACCGCCGACACGAAAAGCATGAGGAACAGGATGCTCATGCGGCGGCGCCATTCCTTCGAGATGCGGGCGTGGACGTTCATTTAAAACGGCACCCAAAACGTTTCCGCGGCAAAATACAACCCGGCCGCATCGGCCGCCCACCGCCGTCCGCTGGCATAATTTATGCAAAAGTTTTATCGCATGAATTCACTTCTCGCCTCTCTTCGTCGCATTTCCGCGCTCGCTTCGGGCGCTTTTGTTCTCGGCACCGCCTCGCTGCCCGCCGCCGTCATCACCTGGGACGTCCCCGACGTCACCGCCACCGCCAGCACCGGCTTCGACGCCAGCGGCGTGTGGTTTAACATGTTCACCGGCGCGGCCATTACCCAGTCCAGCACGACCAATTACCTGACCTACACGCTGGGCCAGTTCCAGATCACCTTCAGCGGCTTCAGCGGGTATTCGAATCTCGTCAACCAGACTCCTTTCGGCAGCGCCGCCCAATGGGTAACCACCGGTAACGGTCCCGCCCGACTCGCGGCGGATGACTTTGTGGACGGAGGATACTCCTACACCTCTGCTTACACGATCTTTTCCAGCGTCGGCACCGATTTCTACAACTCCTTCGACGATCTGGGCACGGGTTACTTCGGCGTGAAGTTCACCGACTCCGCCGTGAACACCTACTACGGCTATGTGGAAATCACGGTAAACGGCGACTTCAGCACCACCTTGAAGAGTTTCGCCTACGAATCCGTGCCGGACACCGGCATCGCGATCCCGAGCGCCATCCCCGAGCCCGCCTCCGCCGCCGCGTTCGCAGGCGGTGCGCTCCTCGCCGTGGCAGCGCTTCGCCGCCGCCGGGTCTGATCCCCTTCGTCCCGTCCTTCCGCGCGTCCGCGGCGAGCCGACTCGCCCGGACGCTTTTTGCGTTGGCTTCGTTTCCCATTTTAGTCCGCCAAACCCCGTTTCCGCCGTGTCCCCGTATCGTCCTTTTCGCTTGTTCAGCCGCCTGCTTCGGCAAGCCCGGCTCGCCCTGCTGCTGGCCACCGGACTGCCCGCCGCCGTCGTCACCTACGACCTCAACTCGCTCGACCTGATCACCCCCGCCAGCAGCGCCACCGACGGCATCGACGGCAATTCCGCCATCGGCGTCTGGTTCAACATGCAGAGCGGCGAGGCCTACGTCGTGCCCACCTCCGCCGGTATCGTCGGCAAGACCGACCTCGCCGACGGCCGCTACCAGCTGCGCTGGAACACCGCCTTCACCCCGAACGCCTCCCAAGTGCTGGTGCAGGGCAGTCTTCCGCTCAACAGCGTTCGCGGCACCACCACCGTGATCAACGGCCAGGTCGTCGGGCAGGTCATCCGCTACGCCGAGAACCAGGTGATCAACTCCACCGGGTGGTCGAACGCCCAATACGTGGATCTCGCCGGCACCTTCGGCGTGTGGAACGCCAAAGGGCGCGGCATCCTGCCCCTGCGCTTCCGCGGATCAGGCAACAGTTACCGTTACGGCTACGCCGACATCACCATCCTGCCCGACTACCGTATCCGGCTGAACGGCATCGCCTACGAGGCCACCGCCAACACCGCCATCACCCCGGTCTTCATCGGCGCCCTCGCGCCGAGCCCCGCCACCGCCCTCGCCGTGACCGGCGTCACCGGAACCACCGCGGGCCTCTCCTGGACCGACAACTCGACCACCGAGACCGGCTTCAAGATCGACCGCCGCCTCTCGACCGAGGCGACGTTCACCACCGTCTTCACCACCGCGCCCAACGTCACCACCTACCTCGACCAAGGCCTGGCCCCCGCCACCGCCTACGTCTACCGCGTCGTCGCCACCACCGGCCGCGACGCCGCGCCCACCGCCGAGGTCCCGGCCACCACCCTGGTCGTCTCCAACCCGCCCGCCACGCCCACCAATCTCGTCGCCGCGCCCTCCACGCCGACCTCGATCCGCCTGACCTGGACGGACAACGCCAACGACGAGGTCGGCGTGAAAATCGAACGCGCCCCCGTCTCGGGCGCCTTCACCGCCCTCGCAACCACCGGCCCCGGGATCACGAGCTACTTCGACATCGATCTGATCCCCGGAACGATCTACCGCTACCGCGTCACCGCCACCAATGGCCTGGACTCGGCCGCCTCAAACGAGGCCTCCGCCGCGCCCTTTACCCTTGCCGAGACCATCGGCCAGGCCGCGGCCAACCTCGCCTACCCGACCATCACCGGCACGGGACAGACCATCGGACTCTGGGACTTCGGCACCGCCCTCGCCACCCACGCCGAATTCGGAGGACGCGTGACCAACGTCAACACCACCGCCGCCGTCGACAACCACACCACCCACGCCGCCGGCATCGCCGTGGCCGGCGGCACCGATCCCGCCGCCCGCGGCGTCGCGCCCGCCGCCGCCTTGAAAGTCCACGACTCCACCGCCGACGAGGCCGAGATGCGCGCGCTCGGCATGCAATACCCCGGCCAGGCCGGCCGCATCCAGGCCGCCAGTGCCTCCTACGGTCCCATCCGCGGCTGGAATCCCACCACCAGCGGCACCTCGTGGGTGTTCAACGCCGCCCGCGTCGGCGGCGTGGCCCAATCCGTCGACTCCTCTTTCGGCGCCTATGGTTCCTTCTCGCGCGACGCCGACCAGACCGCCGCCCTCACCCCCTACCTGCTCGTCGCCCGCTCGGCCGGCAACGACCGCGACGACGCGCCTTCGCCCGGCCAGTTCGTCTACCTCGCCCCGGAGGATTTCACCGCCAACACCGCCGTGCTTTTCAACGCCGCCACCCACCCCTTGATCGACGGTGGCACCAACGGCGGCTTCTCGTCCCTCGCCGACGCCGCCGCCGCGAAAAACGTGATCACGGTCGGCGCGGTCAACGGCGTCAACCGCGTCGCCGCCACCGGCGCCCTCGTCGGCACGCCCGGAGCGACCAGCTTCAGCGGCTGGGGCCCGACCAACGACGGCCGCATCAAGCCCGACCTCGTCGCCCTGGGTGTAAACGTGCGCTCCAGCGGCTCGGCCTCCACCTCCACCTACGCCGTCATCACCGGCACCAGCCAGGCCGCCCCGCAGGTCAGCGCGGCCGCCGCCCTGCTCGGGCAAGCCTGGTCCGCCTCCGGCCAGGAACGTTACCTCCGCGCGAGCACCCTGAAGGCCCTTCTGCTGCACACCGCCGACGATCTCGAAACCCCCGGCCCAGACCCGAAGACCGGCTGGGGCTTGCTCAACCTCCGCGCCGCCTTGGACCAACTCCAATCTCACATCACCGCCCCCGCCGCAGGCAACCTGCGCGAAGGCCGGCTCGCCACCGGCCAGACCAGCGCCTCCTACCTCGCCGAGGTTCCCGCCGGCGGCGCGCTGCGCGTCACCCTCGCCTGGACCGACCCCGAGGCCGCCGTGCCCGCCAACCCCGCCGCCACCGCCTCGCTGCTTACCCGCGACCTCGACCTCGTCGTCACCGGCCCCACCGGCACGGTCTACCGCCCCTACGTGCTGCCCTACGCGCTGAACACCTCCGCCGGCCGCGGCGGCGCCGCCACCACCGGAATCAACCGGGTCGATCCGGTCGAGCAGGTCCGCCTCACCGGCCTGCCCGCCGGGACCTACCGCATCGAGGTCTCCACCGCCTCGAGCCTCTCCACCGGGCCGCAGTATTTCGGTCTGGTCGCCACCGGCGGAACCGCGCCCGCCGCCAACGGCCCCGTCCCCACCCTCGTCCGCGCCACCGGCGAGACCGGCGTGGCCGAGATCCTCGGCGGCGACTTCCAGCTCGGCGCGACCGTCGTGCTGACCGGTCCGGGCGGCGTGGTGGTCAACGCCACCGGCGTCGAGGTCACGTCCAACCACATCCGCTTCCGCCACAGTCCCGCCCCGCTCGCCAACGGTTCGTGGAAGGTCGCCGTGACCAACCCCGATGGCCGGACCGCCTTCGCGCGCTGGGCCGTCGGCGCCGGCACCGCCGCCGGTTACGACGGCTGGCTCGACGCGCTCTACACCGACGCGGAACTCGCCACGCCCGGGCTCGCCGGACCGCGGGCGGACGCCGACGGCGACGGCGTGCCGCTCCTCGCCGCCTACGCTTTCGGCGCCGCCGCCGGCCGCGTGCCCGCCGCCTCCCTGCCCGTGGTGGGCACGAGCGCGCTCGGCGGCGGCGCGACCGCCCTCAAACTCACCTATTCCCGCCGGATCGGCGCCACCGACGTCGCCATCGTGGCCGAGAACGCCGCCGCCGTCACCGGCCCCTGGAACGCCTTGCCCGCCGGCCAATACGGCGCGCCCATCGCGCTCGGCGGTGGGGTGGAACAAGTGACCGTCACCGACACCGCGAACCTCGCCACCGCCGGCCAGCGCTACCTGCGGTTGCGGGTGGACCGGCTCTAGGAACGGTCCGACACCCCGCGCGGGACCGCCACGCTACAACTTGCGCGACATCGTAAGCGTGAGGTAGCGGGTCTCGCCCGAGGATACATTGAGGTTGTAACCCTCGGCGCGACTGGGATCGAAGGGCGGCTCGGCGTTGAGCAGGTTGCGCACGCCGACGGTGGCCTCCCAGCCGAAGAAATCCGCATACGACACGGATACGTTCAGCCGCACGTCCGCCTTGATGTCGCCCGTCGCGGCCTGCTGGGTGTCGTTGAGCTGGGCGTAGGAGCCGATGTAGTTCGCGAACAACGACGCGCCCCAGTTGCGGTGGTTCCAGGTCAGGCCCGCGTTGCCCCGCAGGGCCGGATTGCCGTATTCGCCCGCGAACTCGTTATCCAGAAGCTTGAGCGAATCGAGCAGAGTGGCCGACGCGCTGGCGCGAAAGCGGCCGATCGCCGCCACCTCGAAACCATAGCCCACGTCGAAGTCGTAGCCCTGGTAGCTGCGGGTGTCCACGTTCTCGAAAAACGTGTTCACATACTGGACCGGCCCGACCGTCCCGGGCGGCGAATTGTCGGGCGGCGGGGAACGCACCACCCGACCAGGGAAAATCGCCTCGTTCTCCAGCAGGAAACTGGCGCTGAGGGTGTTGATCAGATTCTTCTGATCGAAGTAGAACCACGAAGCCTCGAGCGTGAGCCCCAGTCCGTCGGTGCGCTGCGTCCAGAGAAAGCCGGCGGAATAGACCGTGGTCTCCTCGGGTTCGAGATCACGATTTCCGCCGGTGTTGGTCTGCACCTGGGACTGGGTGTTGTAGGCGCTGCTGTTCGGATTCGGGTCGACCAGCTGCCCGCTGGAGAAAGTGGAGACCCGCGGGGTGTAGAGGTGGGCGAGACTGGGCGCGAGGAAGGCCCCGCCGTAGGACGTGCGCAGCGTCAGGCGGTCGGTCGCGCGATAGGCGAGGGAAACCTTCGGTTTGGTCGTGTCCCCGAAATCGCTGTAATACTCGGTCCGCGCCGCCCCGCGCAGCTCGACCCGGGGCAGAATCGGCACCGCGAGCTCGGCGAAGGCGGCGTAGACCTCGCGCGTTGCGCGGAACGAATCGCCATCCAGGCCGCCGACGATCTGACCCGCCTCGGACAAGGCGCTGCGGCGGTCGTCGAGCTCCTCGGTGCGCCCCTCGACGCCGAACGAATAACGCACCGTGCCGAACCAGTTTTCCCAACCCCGCGAGGTCAGGAAGGCGTCGAAGGAGGCGGTCGAGAAGGAGGAGTGGTTGGTGTTGTCCAGCCGGATGGCGTCGATCACGCCGGGGTCGCTCGGGCCGAAGGGATTGGCGTAGCGGCCGGCCAGGCCCGGGAGGGTGCCGTTGAGCGCCTTTTGCACCAGGGCGTCGCTGGTGGTGTTGCGCGTGGTGGCGCTGGCGTCGCTGCGGGCGTAGAGCACGGCCGACTCCCACCGCAGACCACGATCGGTCCGCTCGCCGCCGAGGCCAAACAACCCCCGGTAATACTCGGAGCGATTGTCCAACACCCGATTGCCGAGCTCGACCATGCGCCAGCGCAGGTCCTCGTTCACATCCTCGCCGAAGGTGGCATTGCCATAGGGATTGTAGGGATTCGCGGCGGGCAGGTTGATCACCCCGCCCGGGCCGTCGCCCTGCTCGAGGGTATTGCGCATCGGCACCGGCGCGGCCTCGTATTCGCTGAGATTTTGGCGGAAGGACAGCTCCGCGAACGGGTTGATCTTGCCGTCCTCGGTGCGCTGCCAGCGGGTGAAAAAGCCGCGGTTCTGCGACTCCGGAAACATATCCTCGACTTGGTTGAAGTCGTAACGCGGCGCGGCACCGATGCCGCCGTCGATCTTCACCACGTTGCCGTCCAGTTCGGGCGTGGACGTGTCGTCCAGCACCGGGGCCGAGGTCGGGCCCGTGGCGGTGAAGTATTCCGTGCCGGCGCCCAAACCGAAGGCGAACCAGGCCGGATAGGAAGTCGGGCTGCGCTGGTCCAACAACGCC
>JAIXVP010000399.1 GCA_027482905.1 Opitutaceae bacterium | reverse complement strand
CGATGCCTCCCTCGACCACGGTGAAATCAATGCGGTTGCCGGCGGCGCGGTAGGCGTCGGCGAAGCGCTCGGCCTGGCTGAGCGGCACGATGCGGTCGGCGCGCCCGGGGAGGAGCAAGGCGGGAGGCTGGCCGGGGACGACGTCGAAAAGCGGAGAGAGCGAACGGGCGAGCGCCACATCCTCGGGCGCGGCGGGGCGCGGGGTGTTTTTTTTGTCGGCCAAAGCCGGGCCGCCCACGGCGTAGCGAATCCAGTCGCCCTCGGTCATGTCCACGATGGGGTTGAACAACAGGAGCGCGTTGGCGCGGCCGGAGACGGCGGGGGCGTCGTCGGGATGGGACGGCCCCGTGTCGGTGCCGAGGGTGGCGGCGAGGTGCCCTCCGGCGGAGTCGCCGGCGACCGCTATGCGGGCGGGATCGACGCCCAGTTCGGCGGCGTGGGCGCGGACGTAGCGCAGGGCGGAGCGGCAGTCGGCCACGCAGTCGCCGACGGTCACGGAGCCGGGTTTGGCGAGACGGTAGGTGATGTTGAAGGCAACGAGGCCGCGCGCGGCGCAGTAACGGGCGAGCGGCATGAAACCGTCGGTGGTGCCGCCCACCCAGGCGCCGCCATGGATCCAAATGACGGCGGGACGACGCTCGCCGGGCGCGGGGTCGGCGGCACGAAAGGTGTGCAACACGAGCCGCTCCCCTGCCCTCTCCGCGTAAACGATGTCCTCGGACGGCGCGCCGCGCATCAGCTCGGCGAGGGTGGCGGCGGACGTGCGCGGCAAGCAGGCGGTGAGCACGGCGAAGAGGATGGTCAGGACGCGGGCGTTCATGGCGAGACGAGCAGGCTGGCGCCGGCACGGGTGACGGCGAAGCGGGTGCGTTCGTCCGCGCCGACGGTGAAGCGGAGTTCGTCGCCGTCCACCGTGGCGCGGCTGGCGGCGGGGTCGTAGGTCACAACCGGCATGGGCGAACCGACCCGATGCGGCAGGAGCAGCACGCGGTAACGCATCTCGGCGGCGCGGACGGGGATGTTGATACGTTCGTAGGTCTGGGGTTTGCCCGAGCGATCGGGCGGGCCGGCGAGGGTATCGATGCGGGCGCTTTGCGGCGCGGCGGGATCGGCGAGGGGCACGACGAGCAGGATCGGCGAACCCGCTCGGTCGGCGGGCTGGTCGCGGTGGCCGAGGGCGAGCCAGCCGGCGGGCAGGCCGGGCAACTCGACGGCGCCGACGCCGGGGACCGGGCAGGCGGTCCACTCGTAGAGGCGGGTGGCATCGTCCTTCTTCACGTCATCGACCACGACGCCGTAGGGGCGCGAGCCGCGCACAAGGGCGACGGTGCGGAAGACGCGGCGCATGGGATTGAAGGGCGCGCGCAGCGTGGGCGTCCAATTGGAGTAGGCGTAGGTGCTCCACCACGGACGCATTTTGTAGCGGGCGGTGCCCTGGTAGAGGCGGAGAATGTCGGCGGCGGGCTCGACTTCCCAGCCGCCGGGCGCGTCGGCATGGTGTTTTTCCCAAGTGGGATTAGGCTGAGTGAGCCAGCGCCAGGAATAGGCGTAAGTGAGGTCGGCGCTCGCGGCGGAGGCGACCGGGCCGGTCGAGGCGCCGAGCCACGCGGCGCGGGACGGGAACTGGTCGGACTGGGACTCGCCGTCCACCACCACCTGATTATGGTATTTGCCCGGGTAGGACATCGAGAAGGGCGACTCGGCGATCCAGTCCACACCGTGGGCGGAGAAGTGAAACATCCCGGCGTCGGAATGGTGGTGGCCGGCGCCCATGTAATGATTGGGGCGGACGAGCAGATTCATCCAGGCGGCGGAGGGTTCGCGGTCGGAGTAGGCGGAGAACACGCCGTGGACCTCGTTGACGTAATCGAGCGGCAGGCCGAGGTCGGCGCGGGTGGCGGGCGTCCAATCGGTGTCGTAGAGCACGCTGCGGGTAAAGGCCGGGTAGGTCGGACTGGGCAGACGCAGGCGGGCGAGGCCCTTGGGCGCACGGAGGGCGGCGCGAGCCGCGTCGGCATCGAAGGCGGCGAGGCGGTCGGCCTCGTTGCGCACGGTGGCGGGGGTGTTATTGGCCAGGTTGAGCAAGGGCTGGCTGAGCAGGAAATCGGCCGCGCGTTCGCCGGGGTGGAAGGCGCGGTATTCGTTGAGAAACTGGAACGAGAGGGCGCTGCCGCTGAAGGTCCCGCCGCTCACCACGACCCGGCCGGTGGGAGACGTGGTTTGCACCTGGGCGGCGGGCAGGGCGCGCCAGTGCGGGTGGCCGAAGAGGTTTTCCCCGCGCCGGGCGAGCGCGACCATGGAGAGGAGCTGGAACTGGAGGCCGCCGACGTTTTTTCCGTTGCTCTCGTAGATCTGACCGTGGCGGTCGATGCCCCAGTCGAGGAAGGCGCGCACGGTCTCAGCTCCGGCGGCGTAGCCCTCGGCGTCGAAACCGGGCAAGCCCTCGATGGCGCAGAGGGCGAGGAAGTGCGGGAGATCCCACGTGACCCAGTTGACGTCGCGAAAACGCACGGGGCCGTCCTGGCCGTAGCTGCGGCGGCCGTAGGTGGCCTTGGCGATAACGCGGCGCATGAGGTCCTTCTCGGCGGGCGTCATCCACTTGCCGGCGAAATCGAGGCAGAGGCCGAGGTTCATCTGCGAGACGAGGGCGTGCATGCCGCGCCAGTGGGTGGCGGCGCCGGAGCCCTTGAACTCGTCGTTGCCGAAGTCGGCGTCGGACACGGCGAGGTAAGCATCGATGGCGGGTTCGCGCAGGCGGAAATAGGTCGCGATGGCGGCGGCGGTTTGGCGTCCGCGCGCGTCGTCGCCGGTGAGCAGGCAGTAGAGCGCCATGGTGCCGAGGCACTCAGGCAAGTAGGCGACGTGGGAGTTGTAGATGCCCGGTTTCTGACCGTTGAACACATGCGGCAGGGCGAAGCGGTTGGCGGGCGAGAAGTGTTTCGCGGACCAATCAATTTCGCCCAGTTTAAGGTCGGTGGTGTCGCCGGCGGCGAGTTTGACGAAGAGAGCGCCGTCGCTGGTGGAGGGATCCCACCACGAGGCGCGAAACAGTTCTTCGATCTCGATCAGAGACAGTTGCCACAGGCGCTGGGCGCGCAGGCGGGCGGCGAGGTCGGGCACGTCGGCGGCGCTGAAGAGGATGCGCGGATACTCGCCGGGAGGCGGCGGGGCGGAGCCGAGCAGGGCGGCGTTGAAGCCGGTGAAATCGTAGTTCGCGGCGGGCACGGTGGGCCACTCGACCTCGGGTTGGGCGAGGGCGGCGAGTTGCTCCGAAGTGGCACGGGCGTGCTCGGTCCACGGGCCCTGGCGGGTGAGCGTCGCAAGGGAGCGCGTGGCGATGGCGGGATCGGCGAACTTTTCCGGGGTGTCGAACAAGGTGATCAACGCGTCGAGACGCTCGGAGGGGAGCGCGGCGAGATCGACGGCGGCGGGACCGGCGAGGACGACGCCGCGCGGATGGGTGGAGACGGCGAGCCCGGCGGCGCGGGCGGCGGAGGCAAAGTCCACGAGGGCGGGCCCGACGGCGGGCGCGGGCGGAAGGCCGAGGGTGTGGACCCAGCGGTCGGCGAGCGGAGCGAGGTCGGCGGGGACGGCGTCGGGCTGCGGGGCGGGATTGACGAGGACGCCGAGAAAGCGGGCGGGCACGAACACGGCGGCGTCACGGAGTTCCGCCTCGCCGTCGCGCAGGTTGCCTTCGTCGAGCCGGACTTTGGCGCCGCGAACGTAGGCGTAGCGGCTGCCGTCGAAGACGGCGACGTGGTCGCTAATCAGGGCGAGCGCGGCGGCGCGGGCCTCGGCGGTGTAGGGGCGGGGCGCCGCCAGCTCCGAAGGGGCAGCGGTTACCGGAGCGGCTGGCGCGCCGCACGGAGCGGTGAGCCAGGCGAGGATAAAGAGACTGAAGCGGGGCAACTTCATCGGCGGGGCGCGCTTCAGCGCGGGTAGGCGTTGACGTCCTGCTGGGAGTCGAAGGCTTTCCGTTTGGTGTCGCCGGCCTTGAGCAGGGCGAGGTCGCGCGGAGCGACGACGGGGCGGAATTCATCCACCTGGAGACCGTAGCGGGCGAGGTCAAAGGACGGCCAGCCGGCCACGGCTTCGCGAGCGGCGGGCGAACGCGCGGAAAAATCGAGCGCGGCGGGATCGGCCAGCGCGGTGAGGTCGGGCAGCTCGGCGTTGTCGGAGAAGGCGAAGCCGGCGAGGGTTTCGGCCTTGCCGCTGCGACGGGCGAAGGTGGCGCAGGCGACGGCGACGTTGCCGGTGAAGAGATTGCCGCGTGGAACGGCGGGGTCGGCGTCAAGGAGAGTGGCCATAGCGGGGTAACGCTCGCGCCAGGGCGAGTCGCGCCACGGCACGGAATCGAGGTCGCCGCGCAGGCGGGGATCGTCGGCGGTGTATTTGCGGGCGACGCCGCGGTCGTCGACGTGGATGGCGCGGGGGCAGGCGACGATGAGGTTGCGGCGGACCAGGTGGTCGTGGCCGCCGCCGATGAACACGCCGGACTCGGTGCGGTAGATCAAATTGTCCTCCACGAGCAGGCCGGAGTCGCCGTCGTCCATGTAGACGGCGTTGGCGTTTTCCGAGTGGTGGATAAAATTCGCGCGCACCACATTGCCGCGGGAGGTCCAGCCGCCGGTGGTGTAGAGGCCACCGAGGTCGCCGCCGTCGAGGCCGAGGCGATAGAGTTCGTTGTTCTCAAGAATGTTGTCGTTGCCGGCGAAGTGGACGCCCGAATACGAGACGTCGTGGATGCGGTTATGGGCGATGCGGGCGCCGACCAGCTTCTGGGTGCGGACGTCAAGACCGGCGATCAGGGCGGGCACGGGCGAGGACAGGGCGGCGCGCCAGATGTGGTTGTTGACGATCTGGTGGCCGGAGGGCGCGAGGGTGGCGCGGTCGCCGCCGAGAAGGTCGATGGCGGCGAGGCCGATCTCGGTGAGGTCGCAGCTTTGCACCACGTGGTCGCGGCCGCCGCGGATCACGACGCCCCGCCGGACGACGCCCTCGACTCGGCAACCGGCGAGGCGCACGGACTCGCCGTCGGTGATCACCACGGCGTCACCCATCTGGCGGCCGAGGGTGACGTCGCGCAGTGTGACGAAGCGGGCGGCGGCGAAGGACAGCAGCGGCTGGTCGTTGTCGGCCAGGGCGAGCGCGCCGGGGACGAGTTTGCCGGGCGGGAACAACAGGATCTTGCGGCGCTTGAAATCGACCGCCCACTCGCCGGGCTGGTCGATCTCCTCCAGCAGGTTGAGGGCGAACCAGTTTTCCTTGCCGTCGCCGACGCGGGTGCCGTCCACCAGCTTCGAGTATTTGGAGCCGATGCCGTTGGACGTGGACACGGCGAACGAAATGGTCCGCGCCTCGGGATCGATGGCGCCGACGCGGAGCGTCTCGGCCACCCAGGGCACGCGCCAGAAACCGCGCAGCCAGACGCCGTCCTCGGCGAGCGCGGCGCGCCAGCGGGCGGGGCGGTCGCCGGCGTATTCAAACACGCCGCCATCGGGCTGGCGGGGCTTGAAATTGCCGCTCTTCAGCACGCGTTGCATGGTGGCGTAGCCGTAGGGTCCGTTGGGCCAGCGAGAGAGCGGGAGGCGCTCGCCGTCGTGGAAAAGCACGCAGAGATCGGCGGTGTCGCGCACGTAGTCGGGGAAACGGGCGGCGTGGCGGACGCCCTCGGCGGCGAGGTCGATCTCGACGAGCCGGCCGCGCGCCTCGGGGGACGTGCGTTTGTGCAGGGCGGGGTCGGTGACGCGGCGGACGCTGGATTTGGCGACGGGGCGGGCGCCGACGAGGCGAACGCGTTCACGGTCCACGCCGCGCCAGGTGACGGGCGCGGCGGCGGTGCCGGACTCGGCCTCGCCGAGCACGAGGGTGGAGAGCACGGGGTAGTCGCCCGCGCCGAGCCAGACGGTGACGGGCTCGGCGGGTTGGGCGGCGCGCGAGGCGCGGACCAACTCGGCGGCGCGCGGCAGAGAGGCCACCGGGGCGGCCTCGGTGCCGGGGTTGTGGTCGTCGCCGCGCGGCGAGACCCAGATGGTCACCTCGGCCTGGGCGGTGTCCGGAGGGTTGGCCACAAGAAGCGCAAAAGACGCAAACACGCAGAGGGAGCGGAAGGGGGACATGGTAGGACGGGCGAAGCGGGGGCGAGGGGTGAGGCCCGAGGTCGGCGGTGGAGGGTTGGGGATTGGCCGGTTCAGGAAGCGGGGGCGGCGACGGCGCGGGAGACGAGATCGGCGGCGGCGAGGAGGCGGCCCTCGGCGTGGAGTTCGTCGATGCGCAGGCCGGCGACGTCGTCGGTGAATACCGGCGGACGGGCGTCGGGGTTCTCCAGGGCGAGATGGACGTCGCGCAGGGTCAGGCCGCGCACGTGGCGCAGGTAGAGGCCCCAGGCGGGGATGGGGTGGAAGGAAGGGAACTCGGGATACTCGGTTTCCTGCTCGGGCACGTCCACGCGGGCGGCGTCGTCGGCGGTGCCGCCGCCGGGGAAGGTGAAGCGGATGTTTTCGAGACGCAGGTCCTCGATCGGGTGGCCGGGGATGCCGGTGACGATGATACCGGCCTTGCGCTTGAGTTTGCCGTAGAGTAGGTAGCCCTCCTCCCAGACGCGGCCGAAGACGTTGCGGATCGAGACGTTGCGCAGAATGCCGACGGGGCGCTCGGGCTGGTCGGCGTGGTATTTGCGCAGGCGGGCGCCGAGGCGGACGAAGATGGGGCCGGAGACGTTGTCCATGATGATGTTGTTCACCTGGACGTTCTCGAGGCGGCAGCCGTCCATGCTGATGATCTTCAGGCCGCCGCCATGGGTGTCGCGGATCACGCAATCGCTGATGATGATGTTGCGGAAGTCGCCGGCGGACTCGGTGCCGAGTTTCAGCGCGCCCCAGACGGAGCGTATCACACAACCGGTGACGACGATGTTTTCGCAGGGCGTGGCGCGGGTGGCCTTGATGCAGATGGCATCGTCGCCGCAGTCGAGGTCGCAGGCGGAGACGCGGAAGCGGCGGCAGGAATCGATATCGATGCCGTCGTTGTTGCCGTTGGTGTGGCTGCGGATGGTGACGCCGTGGACGTGGACGTTTTCGCAGCCGAGGTAGTGGCTGACCCAGCCGGGGGAATCGCGCAGGGTGACTCCGTTCATCTGCACGTCGCGGCAATCGACGAAACGCAGCAGGAAGGGCCGGCCGTCCTGTTCGTAGCCGAAGGCGGCGCCGTTGCCGTCGATCACGCCTTGGCCGGTGATGGCGATGGACGTGGCGCCGACGGCATAGAGCAGGCAGCGATTGCGTTTTTGTCCGACGGCGTCGGTGAAGCTACCGGTGATCTCGGGGTAGTCGGCGAGATCGGCGGAGCCCTTCAGGACGGCGCCGTTTTCAAGGTGCAAAGTGACGTGCGACGGCAGGCGCAGCGTGCCGGTGTGGTAGAGGCCGGCGGGCACCAGGACCGTGCCGCCTCCGGCGGCGTGGGCGGCATCGAGGGTCGCCTGGAGCGCGTTGGTTTGCACGGCGGGGGCGCCGGGAGGGGCGCCATAAGCGGAGATATTTAGCATAGGAACGAACAGGGAGGCGCGGGGTGGGCGCAGGAGAGGCCAAACACGAGGGGAAGAGGGGCTAAGGCGAAGGAGTTTTGCTAGTTTTCCGATACTTGCCAGATTCTTTGCATTATTTTGCTAAGATTTGCAGAATGATTTTGGGGAACTTATGCAGGCGAGTCGAAGCGACCTCATTAAGACCGCTAACCGACTCTGACTCAGCCCGGCACAGACAAGGCGGCGCCATGCCGGCCAAAACGGAATCGCCGGATACCGGCCGTGTCGTCTACGGAATGGTCACCCGCAAGCGGAGAAATCGACGCGGGGTGACGGGGCCGAGGACGGCGGAATCGGAAACGGTGACGTATTGGCCGACGTTGCCGGGGTTGGTCGCGATCGCGATCCAGGTGGCAGGCGGGGTGAGGTCGGAGGTGGCTTCGACGATGTAGGTCACGTCCGTCCGGGAGCGGACAAACGAAAGTTGAAGCACGGAGCCGGTAGCCGGAAGGAAGGAAACGGACGGAAACGCGGACGAAGCGGCCTGGGTCGGGGAGGTGCCGAGGGCGTATTCGAGGAGATTGGGTGCGCCGTCTCCGTCGGGGTCGGCGAGGTCGGCGGCGGTGCCGGTGTCGGCCTCGGTGTTGAACGCAGCGAAACGCCAGGCCTCGCGCGGAGTCAGAAAGGTCGCGTTATCGAAAATGGCGGAGGCGGTCAGGCCGCCGGTGCGCGGGGCGACGGCGAGGCCGACGGTGAGGGCGGTGCCGGTCAGGGTGTGGGTGACGGCGGTGCCTTGCTGGGTCCAGGCGGTGCCGTCGGCGGAGAGGAAGGCGGTGAAAGTATTTCCGCTGCGCACGAGACGGATCCACTCGGGCGCGGCCCGGCCGGTGGCGGTGGAGCTGGTGACGCCGCCGCCGGTGGTGGTTTTGTTTTGGAAAACGGCGGCGCCGGAGGGGCTCAGATAAACGATGCTGTTTTTCGCGCCGGTGGCGGTGGTCTCGCGGAACATGAGGCCGGCCTTGGCGCCGGAATCGGTGGCGGTGAGGCTCCAGACCCGGGCGGTGAAAACGCCGTCGCCGGTCCAAGGGCGGGAAACGTAGGTGAAGCCCTCGCTGTTGCCGCTCCAGATGTCGCCGCTGGCGCCGGTCCCGGTGGTGCCGCCGGTGCCGGACACGAGGAAAACACGGTTGGCCACGTCGTGCTGCGCGGTGCCGGAGACGACCGGTTGGGCGCCGATGTTTTGCACGCTCCACGGCGCGACCGGCGCGGGCGGCGTCGGGTAAGGCAGAACGGTGACGGTGAAGGTGGCGCGGGCGTAGTGGAGGCTGGCGTCGGTGGCGGTGGCGGTGACCACGCGGGTGGTGCCGGGGGTGAAGACGGTTCCGCTGGGCGGAGTGAAGATCACGGGCACGATG
>JAIXVP010000296.1 GCA_027482905.1 Opitutaceae bacterium | reverse complement strand
GGTCGCCCAGAAATCGACCACCACGACCTTGCCCTTGAGCTCGGCCAGCCCGATGGGCTTGCCGTCGAGCGAAGTGAGGCTCCAGGCAGGCGCGGGACCGACCACGGGCAGGGCTTCGGCGCGGAGAGACACGGCGGAGACCAAGGGCAGGGCCAGCGCAAAAAGCGCGGCGAGCGGACGCATGCGGAGCAGTTTCATGGGAGGTGGATTTTAAACGATACGAACCAACAGGAGACACGAGGAGAGTCCCGGGGTTCGGAAAATATTCCCACCCGACCGCCGGGCAACCTTTCAAGCGCCGCCGGGCCGGGTCAGCGCGACGTCGCTCCACTCGCCCATCTCGCGGTGCTCCACCGCCCAGCCCGCCGTCGCCGGGGCGAAGGCCGCCCGCACCGCCGCGTTTTCGTGGGCGAGAATGCCGCTGAGCACGAGCAGGCCGCCGGGCGCCACCGCGCCGGTCAACTCCGGCACGAAGCGCATGAGCACATCGGCCTGGATGTTGGCCAGCACCACCTCGGCCCGCGTGCCCGCCGGCAGCCCGGTGACGAGGTCGGCGGTGGCGAACCGCACCGCGCCGGCGAGGTCGTTGAGCGCGGCGTTTTCCTCGCTCACCCGCACCGCCTCGGCGTCGTTGTCAAAACCGGCCACGTCCCGCCAGCCGAGCCGCAGGGCGGAAAGCGCGAGGATGCCCGAGCCGCAGCCGGCGTCGATCACCCGGCCGCTCGTGCCGGCCGCCTCGGCCCGAGCCACCAGTCGTTCGACGCAGAGCCGCGTGGTCTCGTGGTTGCCCGTGCCGAAGGCCAGCCCCGGATCGAGCCAGATGGCGGTCTCGCCCGCGCCGACCGCGTGGGTGGCGCGCTCCCAGACCGGCACCCAGTGCAGGCGACCGCAGCGCCAAGCCTTGAAGTGGGCCTTGTAGCTGTCGCGCCAATCCTGGTCGCCCAGCGCCCGCTCCACCGGCGCGGCGGGCGCGGCCGCGGCCGGCAGCATCGGCGCCAGCTCCACCCAACGCGTCCGCGCCTCCTCCGCCGAGGCGAAGATGCCCACGATCCACGCCCGCCCGATGATCACGTCCTGCAGGAGCGACCACCCCTCGACGCCCAGTTCGAGCAAGACGTCGTCGGTGGCATCGACGGCGGCGGGGGCGATCTCGGTCTTTAGTTCGAAGAGGTGCATGGTTGGATGTTCAGGCCACGAGGCCGAGGCCTTCGTCGAGACCGAGGTGAAGGTTCATACACTGGATGGCCGCGCCCGACGCGCCTTTGCCCAGGTTGTCGAGGCGGGCCATGACGACGGCCTGCTCGGCGTGGCCGAAGACGGCGAGGTCGCAGCGGTTGGTCCCGTTGTTGGCCTGCACATCGAAAAAGCCACCATCGAGAACACCCTCGTCGCCGAAGGGCAACACGCGCACAAACCGCTCGTGAGCGTAGGTCTCGACCAGCGCGTGGTGCAGCGCCTCGGCGCTCGGTCCGGCCGGCAAGGCGTGCAACGGAAGCGGCACGGTGACCGCCAGCCCCTGGTAAAACGCCGCCACGATGGGGTTGAAAATCGGCGCGCGCGCCAATCCGGTGTGGACGCGCATCTCGGGCAGGTGCTTGTGCATCAGCGCGAGCGCGTAGGGCCGGGGGCTGCGGAGGGTCGCGGGCGGGTTTTGCTCGTAGTCCGCGATCATCTTTTTCCCGCCGCCGCTGTAGCCGGTGAGGGAGAAGCAGGAGACGGGGAAATCCGCCGGCAGCAGGCCGCGCTGGACCAGCGGGCGCACCGCGAGGGCGAAGGCCGTCGCGTGGCAGCCGGGGTTGGCGATGCGTTTGCTGGCGCGAATGGCCTCGCGGTAGGCCGCCCCGAGCTCGGGCACGCCGTAGGTCCAGCCGTCGGCGATGCGGTGGGCGGTGGAGGCGTCGATGATGCAGGTGCGCGGGTTGGTCACCAGCGCGGCGGATTCCTTGGCGGCGCCGTCGGGCAGGCAGAGGAAGGCGATGTCGGCGGCGTTCAGGCAGGCGGCGCGCGCCGCGGCGTCCTTGCGCAGCGCCGGATCGATCTGGATGAGTTCGACGTCCTCGCGCGCGGCGAGACGCTCGAAAATCTGGAGGCCGGTGGTGCCTTCCTGTCCGTCGACAAAGACCTGGGTTTTCATGGCGATAAGCGAGCGCCATCGTCCGCGCCCCCGCCGCCCGGCACAAGGCCGAATCCGCTCCGCGCCGCCGGGCTTAAACGGCGGCCGGCGCGGCCAGACTCAGACGCGCCACCACCTCGACCAGCAGGCGATGCTCGGCGGCGTGGACCTTGACCGCGAGCGACTCGACTGTGTCGTCCGCCTCGATCCGCACCGCCGCCTGGTCGAGGATGCGGCCGGCGTCGATCTGTGGCGTGACCTCGTGAACGGTGCAGCCGGTGATTTTCACCCCGTGCCGAAACGCCTGCCCGATACCGTCGAGCCCAGGAAAACTGGGCAACAGGCTGGGGTGCAGGTTAATCACTCGGCCCGCGAATGCGTTGAGGAAACCCGGTTTCACCACCCGCATGAAGCCCGCCAGCACGACGAGATCCGGCGCGCAGGCCTGCACCGCTGCGATGTAGCGCGCCTCACCCTCGCCCTCGAGTTTGGTCTTGAAGGGCGCGGCGTCGAGGTGGCGCGCCTCGATCCCGAAACGCGGCCCGAGCGCGAGGATGCCGGCGTCCGGCCGGTCGGAGAAGATCGCCACGATCTCGGCGCGACCGAGCCGGCCTTCCCGTTGGGCGATGCAGAGGGCCTCGGCGTTCGAGCCGCGACCGGAACCTAGGATGACGACGCGCATGAAAATCGCTCAGCCCGCATGCGTCGCCACCGCAGGGCCGTTCTCGGCGTCCGCGACCGGCCCCGCGACGCCCACGCCCGCCGCCACATCGGCCTTGGCCCCGCCTCCGACCAGCGCCGCCAGCTGCTCCTGGATGGACCGGAAAAACTCCGGGCTCAGCTCGGCCGCCGCCACCTCGTGACGGGTTTTGGCCTTGGCGTGTTCATAGACCAGTCGCGCGCCCGCCCCCGTGCCAACTCGGCCCTTCGGGCGCAGCACGCGTTTGCGTTCCAGCATCATCGCCAGCACCTGAAGCAGTCGCTCGTTCTCGACCGTGCGCTCGTTCGCCGGATCGGCGAGAGCCAGAAAAAGACTCTCCGCCGTCAACTTGAGCGTCCGCTCCGGATTGTCCTGCACCCGGCGCGCCTTGAAGACCTGCGCCCATCGGCAGACCACCGGCCCCGGCGCGACGAACTCCGCCGCCGCGCTCTCCAGCACGTCGCAACGCACGATGCCATCGCCCGTCGGCTCGGCCTTGCCCGACCCGCGTCCGCCCCGAGCTTCGGGCGACACCGGCGCGCGCACCAGAAAGCTGATCACGCGCTCGCCCTCGCGAAATTCATGCGCGGTCGCCTGGCAGCGCGGAGACAAAGACTGCAAAGTTAACTCCATAAACGGGCTTTCTTGTTTACCCCCGGCGCCGGGCGACGCTAGCACTTTCGCCATCACCCCAGCATGAACGGTCGCATCATCGCCATCGGCGACATCCACGGGTGTCACCTCGAATTCGCCGAACTCCTCGACCGCCTCGACCTTACCCCTGACGACCGGCTCATCCTGCTCGGCGATCTCGTCAACCGCGGCCCCGATAGCGCCGCCGTGATCGACCTCGCGCTTCGACACAACGCGTTGTCCCTCCTGGGCAACCACGAGGCCCGCCTGCTCAACTACCGCCGCACCAACGACCGCACCCTGCTCAAGGACGACGACGAACAAACCTTCGCCCAACTCCAACCCCACCACTGGGCCTACCTCGAGAAGCTTCCGCTCACCCACGAGGAGCCCGAGCTGAACACCGTTTTCGTCCACGGCGGTTTTCTCCCCGGCGAACCCTGGCGCCGCCAGCCCGCCGCCGTCGTCACCCGCATTCAGGTGATCGACGCCGAGGGCCGCGCCCGCAAACGCGCCGAGGCCCCCGACGGCGTGCTCTGGGCCGAGCGCTGGATCGGCCCGCCCTTCGTCGTCTACGGCCACACACCGCGCCCGGATATCTTTAAGCTCAAATGGTCCGTCGGCATCGACACCGCCTGCTGCATGGGCGGCATGCTCACCGCCTACCTGCTCCCCGAACGCCGCTTTGTTCAAGTAAAGGCCCGCCGCCGCTACTACGGCGACAAACGCTGATCGCCTCCCCGCCCCTCCGCTCCCGGCTCCCCTTTCCATGCCCAGCCCCCGAAAAACCGCCCCCGCCAGCGCCGCCCCCGGAGCCGCCCTGCTCGCGGTCGACCTCCAATCCAACCTGCTCGCCGCCCTGCCCGCGCCCGCCGCCTCCGCAGTGCGCGCCCGCGCCGGCCTCGCCCTCGCCGCCGCCCAAGCGTTGGGAATCCCGGTGTTTTTCACCGAACAGGTCCCGGCGAAACTCGGCCCGACCGCCCCCGCCCTGCGCGCCCTCGCTTCGACCGCGCCGGTTTTCCCGAAAAACGCCTTCTCCGCCCTCGCCGAGGACGCCCTCCTCGCCGCCCTCCGCGCCGCGCAGATCGAACACCTCCTGCTCATCGGCCTCGAGACCCCCGTCTGCATCTACCAGAGCGCCCTCGGCGCCCTCGCCGAAGGTTTTCAGGCCACGATCCTTTCCGACGCGGTCGGCGCCCGCCGGCCCGACGACCACGCCGCCTGCCTCGCCGCCCTCCGCCACTCCGGCGTCACCGTGCTGCCCACCGAGACCGTCTTCTACGCCCTGCTCCACGACGCCGCCCACCCGCAGTTCAAGGCGTTCACCCACCTCGTAAAATCCCACGCCTAGGCCCCACGGCCTGTCCGCACCCGTTTCCACCTTTTCCCGCCTTCCCCATTCCGCCTTTCCGCGTTTTCCGCGTTTCCACTTTCCGCTTTTCTCCCGATGCCCGATCCCGCGCCGCCGCCTCTTCTCACCGTCCGCGAACTGAAATCGCCCGAGCTCCACGCCGGCGCGCCCTTCGCCGCCGTGCTGGTGGTGAAAAAGCTCCAGGTCAAAACCGCCTCCAACGGCAACCCCTTCCTCTCCCTCGACCTCGGCGATCGCGGCGGCAGCTTCGCCTGCACCCTGTTCGGCGACAGCCCGCTCTTCGAGCCGGTCAAAACCGCCGGCGAAAGCGCCGTGCTCCGCATCGAGGGCCGGTCGGACACCTTCCAGGGCCGCTTCTCGCCAAAAATCCTGAAGGCCGTCGTCCTCACCGAGGAACAGCTCGCCGCCGAACCCGGTCTGGTCGACGCCCTGGTAGAGCTCGCACCCGAAAACGCCGACGAGCTGTGGGCCGAGTTCCAGGCCTGCATCGACCTGATCCTGCACGACGAGTTGCGTATGACCGTGCGCGGCGTGTTCGACGAGGTCGGCGAGGTTTTCCGTCGCTGCCCCGCCGCCGTAGCCATGCACCACGCCTACCGCCACGGCCTGCTCGAGCACACCCTCCACATGGCCCGCGCCTGCCGCGCCCTCCTGCCGCTCTACCCCCAGGTCGATCCGGACCTCGCCCTCGCCGGCATCCTCCTGCACGACACCGGCAAAACCATCGAATACGAGGGCACCCTCGCCACCCGCCGCAGCCGCCGCGGCATCCTTCAGGGCCACGTCGTGCTCGGCTACCAGCTCGCCCGCAAACACGGCATCAAGGCCCGCCTCGACCCCGACCGCCTCGAACGCCTCGAACACATCGTTCTCAGCCACCAGGGCGAACCCGAATGGGGCGCGGCCGTCTACGCCGCCACCCCCGAGGCGGTGTTTGTCAGCATGATCGACAACCTGGACGCGAAGATGGGCATGGTCCAGCGCGCCCTCCGCCAGGCCGACCCCGCCGCCGAGTTCTCCGAGCGCCTGCCCGGACTCAACTCCGCCCTGCTTACCCGCCCCGTCGGCGGCTGAACGCCGGCCTCTCCCGCGCCCCGCCCCATGCCCATCGTCGACAACGAAAAACTCCCCCGCCTGCTGCGCGGGCCCGGCGCCGTGATCGTGCCCGTTGTCATCGGCCTGCTCGCCTCCGTCGGCGCCGCGTTCCAGATCCACCTCTCCCAACAACATGTCGCCCACGAGGAGTTTGAGCGTCGCCAAGACCTCGCCCACCACATCCTCGTGCAGGGCCTGCGCACCTACGAAAACGCGGTCTTTTCGCTCCGGCTGGTCGCCGCCAACAACACCAATTTTGCCCACGAGGAATTCCTCGGCGCCGCCCGCACCCTCCACGCCATCACGCCGGGCATCCAGTCGCTGCAATGGGTTTCCGAGGTGCGCGGCGAGCAGATCCCGGATTTCCTGGCCAGCGCACGAGCGTCCGTCCGCCCTGATTTTAGCCTTCGCGTGCGCGACGCATCCGGCCACGTCGTCCCGTTGGATCCGGCCACGATCCCCCCGAACCGCGAGCTCACCGTGATCAGCTACGTCTACCCGGTCGCCGGGAACGAAAACGCGTTCGGCTACGACGTGCGCACCGCCCCTTCGCTCCGCCATACGGACGAATCGCGCCGCACCGGCGCCATCGTGACAACCCACGCCATCCCCCTCGTCCAAGGCTACGCCGGGATAATCCTTACCGCCTACACCCCCCGCCCTCCGGCCGAGCCCTTTGATCCCCCCCCGAAGCGCGGCCCGGGCTTCGCCCAGGTCGTGCTGCGTCTCGACACCGCGCTCGACCAGACCCTGGGCCCCCCGTCCTGGACCAACACCGACTTCGCCCTTTACGACATGACCGACGGCACGCCCGAGCCGCTCTACACGCGCCTGCGCGGCCACGAGACCCCTGAAACCCTCCCGCACGGCTACGACGCCTTCGTCACTCCCGAAACCACCCTGCGCGACCTCTCCTTCGGCGGTCGCGTCTGGCGCGCCGCCTACCGCCCCATTCCGGGCTGGAACCAGTCCTTCCTCGATCTGGGCACCCTCGTCATCTTTCTCGGCGGTCTCGCCATCACCGGACTGGGCGCCAGCTACCTCCGGATGATGATCCGCCGTAACGAGCGCATCCGCATGGAAGTCGAGGCGCGCACCTCGGAACTCGACGAAAGCCGCGCCCTGCTCGAATCGATCATCGACCATAATCCGAGCGCGATCTGGATGAAGGATCCCTCGCTCCGCTTCCGGCTGATCAACCAGACTTTCGCCTCCCACTACGGCGGAGACAAAAACCGCATCCTCGGACTCAGCGACGACGCCCTGCATTCACCGGAAACCGTCGTGGAGATGCAGAAACGCGACCGCGAAATCCTAGCCGACGGTGTGACGCGCCATTACGAGCACCGAGTGGTGATCAAAGGCGAGACCCGCATCTTTCTGACGTCGAAATTCGCCATCCGCCGCGCCGATGGAAAAATCCACGCCGTCGCCGGCGTTTCCACCGAGATCACCGAGTTGCGCGCCGCCGAGGCCGGACGTCTGGCGATCGAACGCAAACTTCTGGAAGCCCAGAAACTCGAAAGCCTCGGCGTGCTCGCCGGGGGAATCGCACACGACTTCAACAACCTCCTCACCGGCATCCTCGGCCACGCCACCCTGTGCCGCGATCTCTTGGCTCCCGGCTCCTCCGCCGCCTCCTCGCTCCAACAGATCGAACTCGCCGCCCGCCGCGCCGGTGAACTTTGCCAGCAGATGCTCGCCTACTCCGGCCGCGGCCGTTTTTCCATCGGCCCCCTCGATCTCGGCGCGTTGGTCGGGGAATCCGTTCCCCTGCTCCGGCTTTCCCTGCCCAAGTCGGCCCGCCTCAGCCTTGACCTCGCCCCGGGCTTGCCCGCCGTCGTCGCGGACGCCAGCCAGGTCCGCCAGATCGTGATGAACCTCGTCATGAACGCCGCCGAGGCCCTGCCCGCCTCCGGTGGCGACATCTCCGCGCGCACCCGACTCGTGCTGGCCGACGCCGATCTCTTCGCCGCCTGCGTTCTCCAACCCGCCCTGGCCACCGGTCCCTACGTGTGCCTGGAAGTCAGCGATACCGGCTCGGGCATGTCCGCCGAGACCATCGCGAAGATCTTCGAACCCTTTTTCACCACCAAGTTCACCGGCCGCGGCCTCGGGCTCGCAGCGGTGCTCGGCATCGTGCGCGGCCACAAGGGCGCCCTCCGCGTCGTCAGCCAACCCGGCTCCGGCACCTCCTTTTTCCTCTACCTTCCCGCCTCGGCCGAGCTTCCGCCCGCCGCCGCGCCCACCTCGCCGGCGCCAGCGCCCGCCGGAGCGCGAATCCTCCTCGTCGAGGACGAGACGACCGTCCGCGAGACCGCCCGCCTGATCTTGGAATCGTTCGGCTACGAGGTCGACGCCGCCGAGGACGGCCTCGCCGGCGTGGCCTGTTTCCGCCGAGATCCCGCCCGCCCCGACCTTGCACTGCTCGACCTGACCATGCCCGGCCTCTCGGGCCAGGAGGTTTTCGCCGCCCTTCGAGCCGAACGCCCCGACCTTCCTGTGCTCTTCATGAGCGGCTACTCCGAGAGCGACGCCGCCGAACTGCTCGCCGCGCCCCGAACCGGCTTCCTCGCCAAGCCCTTCACCCTCGAAGCCCTTCGCCAAAAACTAGCCGCGCTGCGACGTTCCTGAACCGGCCGGCTTCGCGCCCGCTACTCCTTGGCCCGCCGCGCCGCCACGATTTCCGCGCGGTGCCGCTTCCCCGCCACTAGGATGGCCTTCTGCCGCGGACTGCGCTTGCGCTTGAGCTTGCGCGCCTTGGCCACCGCCGCCTGCCGCTCCGCCTCCGCCACCCGCAGTCGCTCCTCCAGCTTGTCGCAAAACCGCTCCCACGCCCGCGCCCGATTCGCCGCCTGGCTGCGCTCCTCCTGGCACCGCACCTCCAGTCCGGTCGGTCCGTGGCGCAACACCACCGTGGACGACGTTTTGTTGATCTTCTGCCCGCCCGCGCCCGATCCCCGGATAAACACCTCCGACACGTCGCCGGGCAGGACGCCGACCGCATCGAGCCGGTCGCGGATTTGGGATGGTAAATCCATGGTGCGCCAATTTTCGTCACCCAACGCAACCTTCGCCTCCCTCGCGAGTCCCAAATCCCCCTTCCTCCCTCTTCCTTCGCACCCATGTCCACCGGTCCCCTTTGGTCTGAAAAAATCCGCGCCGAAGTCGCCAAGGCCGTGATCGGCCAGGAAGCCGTCATCGAACGCCTCCTGATCGCCCTCCTCGCCAACGGCCACGTCCTCCTCGAAGGCATGCCCGGCCTCGCCAAGACCCTCCTGGTCAAGTCCCTTGGCACCGCCCTCGGCGTCCAGTTCGAGCGCATCCAGTTCACCCCCGATCTGCTGCCGAGCGACGTCGTCGGCACCATGATTTTCTCCCCCAAGGACGCCGCTTTCGCCCCCCACCGCGGCCCCATCTTCGCCAACCTCGTCCTCGCCGACGAAATCAACCGCGCCCCCGCCAAGGTCCAGTCCGCCCTGCTCG
>JAIXVP010000216.1 GCA_027482905.1 Opitutaceae bacterium | reverse complement strand
TTGTTTTCGTCTGCGGGATCGACGAAATACTGGTTGGAGGTGCCGGTGGTCACCCTCACCTCGGTGCCGCCGATCAATTCCAGATTGGTCGAAGAGGCGGGCGGGTAGGTGGCCTGGGTGAGGTCGGAGGCGGTGGTGATGACCTTGCTCCCGGCCCACCAGGAGGTGGGGGGCATGGCCAGGGCGTCGATGCCGTTTGGATTCAGGGTGAGGGTGGCGCGGGTCTCGTATTTTTGGCGGATCTGGGAGGCGCCGTATTCCACCAGGGCTTCGGCGGCGTTGCGGGCCTCGATGCGCGCGGCGTGACGGGTGTTCAGCTTTCGTTCGCTGAGCGAGTAATTGATCAGGGACCCGACCAACAGGACGATCACGGACGACAGGATGGCGACGGTGATGAGGGCGGAACCGCGCTCGGGGTTGGCGCGGGCGAGGCGGGCGCGGGGTAGGGTGGACGGGTGCATGATGAGGTGCGAAAAGGGTTCGGGTGGTCGGGTCAGCCCCGGGGGGAGATGGTGAAGTTGTAGGTGTTGGTGGCGCGCTCGTAACGGGTTTTGCCCAGACCGCCCCGGTGGATGATCTGGCCGTTCACCATGATCAGCTTGTCGCCGATGTTATAGAACAGCTTCCCGCTCGCCAGGCCTTTGGAGAGTTCGATCACCTCCTCGTTGGTCGAGTAGGTGGAGGCGGCGGGCAAAAGGGTGTAGATGGGGGCCGAGCTGGGCGGATTGATGGTGAGATCGAACTTACGAACGGGACCGAGCGCTTTTGGAGAGTTGGAGTCGGTTTCGGCCGGATCGATGGGAGCGCGATAGTAGCCCACCAAGCGGTTGGTCAGAAGGTCGTTGTTTTGATCCCGGAAAAACAACACCAGCATGTCGCCCGATTGTTTGTCTCTGCGTTCGGCCGAGGTGGTGGTGGTGGTGGTGACGCCGTTGGTGGTCACGGAGGTCGTGACGGACCGGGTCGAGAAATTTGTAAAAATCTGGAAACCGTTGGCGTAGGTCGCGTTGTCGGTGAGTTCGCTGGTGAACGCACGGATATCCCGGTTCACTCGATTCTTGCTCACGTCGTAGGCGAAGATGTTCAGCTGGTAGATAAAAAAGACGAGGGCGGTGCCGACCACCAAGGTGGAGATACCCATGGTGATGAGGATTTCCGAAAGGGTGAATCCGCGGCGGGAGAGGGCGGGTATGTTTTGGCGCATGGGAGTCAAAGGGTGGGGACGGAGGAGCGCATGGTGCTGCTGGAGCCGACGAACCAGCGGGAGTTCGGGTTCGCATTCATCTTCCACTGATAGACCACCTTGACGGAGCGAACTTGAGTGGCGTCCACCGTGGGCGCGGAAATGTCCTGCACCCAGACCCAGAGGCGCAACCGGAGGTCGTCGGCCTTGGAGACGGTTTGATTCACGTCGATGAGCTTCAGGTTATCCTCGACGCCGTTCGGGGCGGTCCCGCCGGGCGTGACCGCGGTGGGGGCGATCGGGGTTCCGGACGAAATCAAGAGATAGTCGGTGATCGTCTCTCCGTTTTCATTCCCGAGCGTGTCCACGTCGGTGTTGTTCAGCCAAGTCGTGATCGCCTTGCCGCGATTTTCGGTCGCCAACCCGGCGATCGGGTCGGTGGAGCTGCCGGGGACCAGGGTGCTGCCTTGGTAGTAGGGCAGCTTCGAAAATTCGGTCTCCTTGATTTGCTCCATATAGCCCTGCACCACGGTGATGGCGGCGTTTTGGTAGATGCTGCCCTCGGTGATTTTACGGGATTGGAGCAGGACCTGAAGGCTGCCGACCACAACGAGGCCGAGCACGAGGGACGCCACCATCACTTCGATCAAGGTGAGTGCGCGCGTCGACTTCGGATGAAAAGGGGCACGGAAATGAGGCATGGCTGAGATTAGCAGATTTTACCTTGGCGCGATAGGGCCGGAGGTCCCGTTCGGAGGTCCCGGCGGCCGGGACCTAGGTCCCGAGGCGGCCCATTCCGGGTTGGTCTTCGCCGCAAGGGGGGCTTGCACGACGGGGGGCGGGCCGGGCACCGTGACCGGTTCACCTTTCCTTTCCGCCCATGAGTTCCGTTCGCGTTCGTTTCGCCCCCAGCCCCACCGGCTTCTTTCACATCGGCAGCGCCCGCACGGCGTTGTTCAACTGGCTCTACGCCCGGCACACCGGCGGCGTCTTCATCCTGCGTATCGAGGACACCGATGCGGCGCGCAATTCCGACGCCTACCTCGACGTCATCTACCAATCGCTCGCGTGGCTCGGCCTCAACTGGGACGAGGGTCCGCGGGTCGATGCGAACGGCGGCGGCGAGTGCGGGCCCTACCGCCAGAGCGAGCGCGGCCACGTTTACCGCGAGTATCTGGAAAAACTCCGCGCGGCCGGCCGGGTCTACGAGAAGGACGGCGCCACCTGGTTCCGTCTGCTAGGGGAGCGTCACGAGGTCTACGACGAGCACCGCCAGAAGACCGTCACCAAGGTAAAGACGGCGCCGATGGTGATCGACGACGCCATCCGCGGCCGGGTGGAGCGGGTCGAGGACGAGGACTTCGTGATCTTCCGCTCCGACGGCAACCCGGTCTTCCATTTCGTCAACGTGGTCGACGACATCGCCATGCGCATCACCCATGTGATCCGGGGCGAGGACCATCTCTCCAACACCAGCAAACACGTCGCGCTTCTCGAGGCCTTCGGGGTGAAGCCGCCGGTCTTCGCCCACATCCCGCTCATCCTGAAGCAGAACGGCCCGGGCAAGATGTCCAAGCGCGACCAGGGCGCGCTGATCGAGGAGTATCAAAAGCGCGGATACCTGCCGGAGGCGGTGGTCAACTTCATCACCCTGCTCGGCTGGAATCCCGGCGGCGATCGCGAGAAGCTGCCCGTCGCGGAGATCGTTTCGCTCTTCGACCTGCCGGCGGTCAACCAGAGCAACGCCCGTTTCGACGACAAGAAGATGGCGCACATGAACATGCTCTACCTCCTCGCGCTCCCGGCGGCGGAGTTCGCGGCGCGGGCGCGGACCTACTTCGCGACGCTCCCGGCGGAGGCGGGCGCGGCCGCGCTGGCGGCGGACGCGGCGTATTTCGAGGCGGTGATGGGGCTGGCCCAGCCCAAGATCAAAGGTTTCGAGGAACTGCCGGCCTACACCGCCTACTTCTGGGGCGAGGCCTACCCGACCGACGAAAAGGCCCAGGCGAAGGCGCTCGCCAAGGGCGAGCCGAAGGCGCGGCTGGCGGAACTCGCGGAGCTGGTGCGCGCGCCGGCGACGGATTTCTCGTCCGACGCGGCGCTGGAGGCGGCGATCAAGGCTCTGGCGGAAGCGCGCGGGCTGGGTTTTGGCGACTACCAGGGCGTGGCGCGCGTGGCCGTGACCGGCCTGGCCGCGGGGCCGAGTATCACCAGTCTCATCCGGCTGCTCGGCCGCGAGCGGGTGGCGAGCCGGCTGGAGCGCTTCGCGGCGGGGCTGGGCCGGGAGGCGTAGGCGACCGGGCCTGAACACCCACCCCGGTATGAAGGTGGACTAGGCCTTCGTGTTGTTGATGCCGAAAAACTTGAGGATGCGACCGACGGTTTGCTGGACGAAATTGCGTTGGTCGTCGAAAGGAGCGCGGGTGGCGTTGCTGCGGGCGGCGGCGGCGGCGGCGCGGCGTTGGGCGATGGATTCGGTGAGCGTGGTGGCGATCTGGGGGCGTTGCTCGATGAGCGTGGCCATGTGCTGACGGGAGATTTCGAACACGACGGAGTCGCAGGCGGCCTTGACGGTGGCGGAGCGCGGTTCGCCCGTGAGCATGCTCATCTCGCCGAAGAACGTGCCGACCTTGAGGCGGGCGACGCGGATGGGTTCGGCGCTGTCGGGGGTGGAGGCAAAGACATCGAGCAGACCTTCAAACAGGATGAACATCGATTCGCCGGCATCGCCTTCCTTGATCAGCGGGGTGCCGCTTTTGAACAGGCGTTCCTGCATGACGTTGGAGAGGTGTTGGCGTTCGTCGGCGGTGAGGCCGGCGAAGAGTTCGACGCGGCTTAGGAGGGTGACGCGATCCTCGTTGGTGCGGGTGTCGAAGATGCGTTGGGGCATGGGGCTGTGGAAGACGTCCTGTTTGGGGACGGCGATGCCGATGCCGGCCTGGTGGAGTTGTTCGAGGACGGAGACGAGGATGAGATGGCGGGACCAGGCGGGGCCGGCCTTGTTCGAGTCGATGTAGTAAACGACGCCGTATTCGACGCCGTGGTTGGTGATGGCGCGGACCTGGGCGTAGGGTTCGGGTTTGTCCAGGCAACGGTGGGTGCCGCACTGGGCGAGGGCGGCGGCGTTGAGGACGCGGAGGGCGCGGGAAGGGGGAACGGCGGCGTCGAGGCAGACGACGACCTCGAGCGCGCTGGCGGGTTCGGGGCGGGAGAAGTTGGTGATGACGGCGTCGCCGATGCGGTTGTTGGGGACGATGATCATGTCGCCCGAGGAATCCACGATGCGGGTGGTGCGCCAGTTGATCTCCGTGACCTGGCCGGAGGGGCCGTTGGTCATTTTGACGAACTGGCCGATCTCGAAGGGCCGTTCGAAGTTCAGGGCGATGCCGATGAAGAGATCGACGATCAGGTTGCGCAGGGCGAGGCCGACGACGATGCCGATGGCGCCGCCGGCGGTGAGGAAAGCTCCGACGGATTTGCCGAAAACCGAGCCGACGATGCCGGTGATGGCGGAGGAGTAGACGATGATGCTGACGATATCTTGAACCAGCTTGGGGACCTTTACGCGCCGGCCAAGCGGCTCCCAGACGAGGAGGCGGATGATGTTGTCCAGCAACCACGCGGCGGAGGCCCAGAGTCCCATGCCGATGGCGTAGGGCATGACCGCCTGGTAGATGGCGACCGTCTCGCGGCCGAGGGAGCCGAGGATGCTGCGATTGAAGATCGCGGCGATGATGAACCCGCTCAGGACGAGGAGGGGTTTCCAGAGGGTTTTGACGAGTTTCAGGAACATGCCGGGCAAAGGAGGGAGGCGAGTAGGAGAATTCAGCGGACGGCGGGAGCAAGCCGCATGCAAACGGAGTAGCGGTAGGCGGCCAGAGGGTTGGTCCGGCCGAAGGCGAAGGAAAGGTGGTCGCAGATCCGGAGGGCGAGGCCGTGGCGGAGGGCGTAGGCCGTGAAGAAGGACTTGGGGAGATAGAGGTGGTCGGGGTTGTGGGCGGAGACGCGCTGGTTGGCGGCGTGGGTCGAGGCGCGGAGGCGAAGGGCCAGGTCACGCTGGGCGGCGTCGGAGATTTCCCCGACGTAGAGCTGGCCGCCCGGCCGGGTGATGCGGCGCATCTCGTCGAGCATGGCGGCGACGTCGGTTTCGGAATCGAGATACATGGTGGTGCCGAAAGAGCAGGCCACGTCGTAGTGGGCGGAAGCGAGCGGGGGGCAGTGGCGCACGTCCGCGACCCAGAAGGTGCCCTCGACGCGTTGACGCGCGAGGTCGACGAGGGCGGGGGCGTAGTCGATGCCGGCGACGTTGGCGGTGGGGGCGAGTCGTTTGATGCTGGCGAGAAAGGCGCCTGCGCCGCAGCCGAGTTCGGCGAGCCGGGTGTGGGGATGAAGGTCGAACAGGCCGCTGAGCTCGCCGATCATGGCGTGCCAGGCGGTCTCATCGAGCAGGTCGTAGCCGTTGATGTAGTGCAGGGCGGAGGACGCATGGGCGGCCTTGCGCTCCCAGATTTCTTTCCAGACTTCGCTGCGGGAGGCGGGGGAGTCGCTCATGGTCGGGGAATATCAAAGCAGAGGGCGGGGGGAAGGGAGGGAAAGGAAGGCGCGACCCCAGAGACCGAAGGCACGAAAGGAAAAAAAGAGGGCGGCGCAGGCGAAGACCCAAGGCCACAGGGGAGGGACCAGCAGAAGGGTGGTGGCGGCGGCGAGGAGAGCCGCCCAAAGGGGAAGGAGGGCGGGGGAGGGAAGGGCGAGGTGATTGAGGTGGGCGGAGATCACGCCGGCGGCGAAACCGAAGGTGAGGCAGCCGAGGAGGAGCGGAACGAGGGCGGCGAGGGAGGGGAAAAGGTGGGCGAGGGCGCTCGCGAGGATGCCGGTGAGGGCCACACCGAGGACGGCTGGGCGCGCGGCCGGGGTGGACAGGGCGATCTTGAAGGTGGTCGCGAACATGCCGGCGGTGGCGACGAGGAGGAGAACATCGAAGCAAGTGAGGGGACCGAAGGCCGGGCGGCTCCAGAAGACGTGCATGGCCGGCACGTGGAGACTGAAAAGAAACAGCACCGCGCAGAGCAGGCCCTCGACGGGGCCGAGAGCGGGGAGGCGGATTTCGCGAACGGCATGCTGCTCGCACCATGTTGCGATGGTGACCGCCGCGCAGGCCGCGTTTAACAACGAATCTATCCCGGGGGACGGCGCGCCGGATCGGCCGGCGGCGAGAACCAGGTAGGCGATGATAAAGATGTTGGCGGCATCCAGCGAGTGATCGAGGAATTCGCCGACGGGGCCGCTGGTGCCGCGTGCA
Organism: Opitutaceae bacterium; assembly: GCA_027482905.1. GTDB lineage: Bacteria > Verrucomicrobiota > Verrucomicrobiia > Opitutales > Opitutaceae > IMCC26134_A. The sequence goes on along the minus strand of JAIXVP010000216.1, from coordinate 12,871 downwards.
CGGGCGCGGCATCCGTCCACGTGGTCCAGCAAGCAATAGAGCCAGATCAGCGCGGCCGAGGTTCCGAACCATACGAAGGAAGAACCGCGGGGAAGAGCGGCGACCGTAAGCCCGGAGACCATGACGAGGGCGGTGCCTAGAACGGTGATGAAGTTAGCCGATAGCGCGGACGGGAGGATTTTCTCGATCCGGGGGGCGAGGTGTTTCGAGATCCACTTGGTGAGCAGGGAGTCGTCGGTGCAACGATACTCGTAAGCCAATTTCGGGCATTGGCTTAGGGGGGGCGGAGGCATTATTTAGGAGAGCGACGGGCGGTGCGCCAAGGACGCATCAGCCGAAGGGGGCGGGAGGGAAATGGGGATGTAACGAAGGGGTAGGCGGCGAGCCCAGTTTGCACGAGTAAAAACTTTGTATTATGGCATTAGTATCTGCTTGGCAGGAAGATAATCGTGTTTAGGAACGGTAAAAGAGGAGGGGTTTTGCGTTGCCCTGCGCGGCAAGATTTGAATTCTGTTCAGGCCCTCGTCGGGCGACCCCCTGATTTTTTCCGGGGGAAGCGTCGGGTTTGGATTTCCGGTCCATTATGTTTTCCAACAAAATTTCATGAAACGTATCGCCCCTTACATCGTGGCGCTATGGTTACCTTTGGTGGTGGCGGCGTTGTTTATCCTGGCCAGTGTTTATCAGCAGGAAATTCTGCTGCGGTTGAGTCGGGCGACGGTCGCGCAATTCATCACCTTTTTCCCGTATGTGATGGGAATCGGGATATGGATCTCGTTGGCCTGGTTGGTGAACCGGGTGCTGTTTTTGGTGTTATGGGAGCCGTTGAACCGGCGCGTGCCGATCCCGCGACTTTTACGCGACGTGACCGGGGCTTTGATCTATGCGATGGCGCTGACCGGGATCGTGGGGGTCGTGTTCAACAAGCCGATCGGGCCGTTTTGGGCGGCTTCGGGGGCGGGGGCGATCGTGATCGGGTTGGCTTTGCGCAACGTGATCCTGGATGTGTTTATCGGTCTGGCGGTGAATTTCGACCGGCCGTTCGAGATCGGCGATTACATCCAGGTCAACACGGGACCGACCGCCGGGCCGTCGGGGCGGGTGGTGGAGCTGAACTGGCGAACGACACGCTTGGTGACGAGCGAGGGCAACATGATCGTGATTCCGAATGGAAAGCTGGGGGATTTGATCGTGACCAATTTCTCAAAACCCGACGCGGTGGGGGAATTCGAGGTGATCGTGAACCTGGATTTTGACGTGTCGAGCGATCGGGCGCTGCGGGTGTTGAATGCGGCGGTGGGCAGCGTGGCGGGCAAGGCCGGTATCTTGGAGGACCCGGCGCCCAAGACGCGGATCGTGGGCACGACGGCGCAGGGGGTGGGTTATAAGATCAAGTATTTCCAGAATCCGCGGGTGGCGGGGCCGGGGCGGGCGCGCCACGAGGTGTGGAAAGCGGTGTTGGATCAGTTGAACCGGGCCGGTCTGCAGCCGGCGACGCCCAAGCAGGACGTGTTTCATGCGGCGCGTCCGCAGCGGCAGTATGATTCGCGGACGCTGGAGGATCGCGTTGCGCTTTTGGCGAGGGTCGAGTTGTTCGAGGGGCTGACGGTGGCGGAGCGCACGGAGCTCTCGACGCAGATGCGGGAGCGGATGTTCAAGCAGGGGCAGACGGTGATCAGGCGCGGCGACGCGGGGGACTCGATGTTTATCTTGTGCGAGGGTTTGCTGGAGGTCCGGCTGGCGCTGAAGAGCGAGGGAGGGGAGAGCCGGGTGGCGCGCTTGGAGGCGGGGATGTTTTTCGGCGAGATGAGCGCGCTGACCGGCGAGTCGCGCAGCGCGACGATCGTGGCGGCGACGGATGCGTTGACGTTTGAAATCACGAAGGACGACATCGCGACCTTGATCCGGCGGCGTCCGGAGCTGGCGGAGATCGTCAGCCGGGCGGTGACGATCCGTAAACTGCGCAACACCGAGGCGGTGGCGAAGGCCGGCACGGAGGAGATGATCTCCGAGGAGAAGTCGCTGACGGCGCAGTTGGTCGGCCGGATCTTCGCGTTCCTGGGCTTGAAGGCCAAGCCGGCGACGACCGCGCGGCAGCGGGAAGAGAACGCGACCGGTTCGCCGTTTTCCTGAGCGGAAAAGCGGCGAGGCGCGGCGGCAGGTTTGAGGCTATTTGCCGAAGGAGAAGCTCATCGCGGGTCCGCTGCTGGCGGGGGCGGAGTGCAGGGCCATGAGCTGGGTTAGCAGGACGAAGGTCGATTTGGAATCGAGGTCGTTGTCGGCGATATAGAACCAGGCGCCGCGATACTTGATGGCCACGCTCGCATCCTGGGGTTCCTCGTCCGACGACGACACGCGGAAAACGTCGGAGAGCATTTCCTGCCAGTCGAAGGCATCGCCGTTGGCCTTGGTGGTGCGGCGCACTTTGCCCGCGACGAGATCGCGTTCGGGGGCCTCGACGCCCTGGGAGAGGTAGTTGAAGGCGGAGATGACCGGGCGAGTGGAGATGGAGATGGTGTCGCCCTTCGAATGGTCGCTATTGGTGGTGATTTTGAAGCTGTTCAGCTGGGCATCGAGTTTGAGGAGTTCCTTCAGGCGGAGGGTTTCCGCGCGGGAGGCGGCCTCGGGGGTGAAACTGAGCTCGATGTTTTCTCCGGATTTGGCGAGTTCGAGGAGTTGTTCGCGTTGCAAGGCGCGGAGGAGTTTTACGGTTTCGCGGAAGGCGCGGAACTCGGGCTCGCGGGAAGGCGTGGGGCCGGACGCGGTGGGGGCGTTTTTGAGGCCGTTGATCTCGGCCACGCCAAGGGTGAACACGCGATCGAGGGACCAGCCCGATTTTACGAGCAGAAGAAGGAGCTCGGGGTTCATCGGCGTCATCATTTGACGGACAAACTTCTCACCCTCGATGGGCGCGTAGAAGATGGTCGGTTTTTCGTTCACCGCGTAGGTGGCGGGCAGGGAGGCCGAGCGGGTGAGGCTGCGGAGAACGGTGGGGTTCGCGGGGCGGGAGGTGAAAGTGTTTTGCGAGCCGCTGATGCCGGCGGTGGCCCCCAGACTCTCGTTGAATTCCTGGGTGGCGGCGATGCGTTCGACGCTGGTGAAGTAGAGGGTGTCGCGGTAGCGGCTGCGGACAAGATTGAGGAGCAGCTCCTGGTCGTTGGTCTGCGCGACGGCGAGATTGTAGGCCGGGCGGGTAGCGCGGAGGGCCGAGGGGCCGCGGTAGACGCAACCTTGGGAGAGCAGAGCGATGGCCAAGGCGGCGGTGAGGAGCGCGGGTTTTTCCATGGGAGTATAATGTAAAAAAACAGACAACCGGGTAAAAACAAGACCAGATAAGCCCGGGACGGCTGGGTGGGAACGATCAGATGCGCCGAAGCGGTCAAGTCGCGGGAAAGGCGGGCCAGGCGAAGTGGTATCGGCCCCAATTACGGCCCCTGGTCAGCGTTGCGGCTGGGGCAGGCGGAAGGTGGCGGCGCAGGCCGCGAGGGCGAGGGCGGCGGCGACGGCGTAGAGGGTCGGCGCGCCGGCCGTCCAGTAGAGCACGCCGGCGCAGATCGGGGTGACGGCGCGGGCGAGCGAGCCGAGCGAGCGGTAGATGCCGAGCACGCGGCCCTGTTCCTCCGGGCCGGCGTAGAGCGAAATCAGGCCGGTGTTGGCCGGATTGATCAGGCCGCCGCCGAAAGCCAGCGCGGCGACCGCCGCGTAGAGCATGCCCTCGCTCGGGGCGAAGCCGACCCCGAGCAGGCCGGCGGTGGAGCAGACCAGGCCGATGGCGAGCAGGCGCGTCTCGGCCACGCGGCCGACGAGTTTGCGCACGATGTAGCCCTGGGTGATGATCGAGCAGACGCCGAGGAAGCCCATGAGCTTGCCGTTCTGCATCGGGCCGTAGTGGAAACGCTCGGCGCTGACGAAGACGAGCGAGGTCTCCATCGCGACGAAGGCGAGTTGGTAGAGGAAACCGACCAGGTTGGCGCCGCGGACGGCGGCGTTGTCGAGGCCGAGGATGGCGCGGAGGGGATTGCGCAGGCGGGGCTCGGCGGACCGACCGGCGGCGGCGGGCGCGAGGGTTTCGCGGAAACGGGCCCGGATCCAGACGAGGTTGATCAGGCCAAGGGCGAAGGCGAAGAGCGCCGGCACGGTGAAGGGGTTGACGCCGTAGGCCGCGAGGCCAGGCCAGGTGTCGAGCAAGTTGTAGCGCGCGGTCACGGCGCCGATGACCGGTCCGGTGACGAGGCCGAGACCGAAGGCGGCGCCGACCAGGCCCATGGCCTTGCTGCGTTCGGCTCGGGTGGTGACGTCGGCCACGGCGGCGGTGGCGACGGACAGGTTGCCGCCGAAGAGGCCGGCGAGCACGCGCGCGGCGAGGAAGAGCCAGAAACTCCCGCTGACCGCCCAAAGCGCGTAGCTGAGCGCGGTGCCGGCCACGGTGTAGAGCAGCACGGGCCGCCGGCCGACCCGGTCGGACAGGCCTCCCCAGAAAGGCGCGAACACGAACTGCAGGACGGAGAAAATCGAGCTGATGATGCCGCCGAAGAGCACCTCGGGCAGGTGGGAGGTGTTGCCGAGCGCGAGGGCGAGGGAATTGATGCCGCCGAGCAGGGCGCCGAGCAGGCCGGACGAGCCGTCGGCGGTGAGGTAGTGTTTCAGCAGGTCGGGCCCGAGCGGGAAGACGATGGAGAAGCCGATCAGGTCCAGATAAAGCGTGAGAAAGATGACGCCAAGGGACAGCGGACGCGGGGCGGGGGCGGCGGGCGAGGTGGACGTGGACACGAGGAAAGGAAAAGGGGGCGGCGAACCCGGGCGGTTGCGGCGCCGACAGCGGAGAACACGCGGAAAAGCCGCAATGTCCAACCTGCAACCGTCACGCGGGGGCATTCGCCGGGCGGCGGGCTATTTGACTCGACCGGGGGCGGTGTTTCGCGGGTATACACTTCTGCCGCCGCCCCGCATGAAATTGTTATTCGTCGCCGACCTGCACTATGCGCTCAAGCAGTTCGACTGGCTGGCGGCGCATGCCGGCGAGTGCGACGCGTTGATCATCGGTGGCGATCTGCTCGATCTAGCGGGCGCGTTGGAGACGGACGTGCAGGTGGTGGTGGTGGAAAAATACCTGCATCGGCTGCGGCTGCTCACGCGGGTGATCGTGAGCTCGGGCAACCACGACGGCGACCATCGCGACGCGGCCGGCGAATCGCGGGCGCGCTGGCTGGGGGAGTTACGCGGCGAGGGTCTGCACGTGGATGGCGAGACGGTCGACGTGGCGGGCGTGCGCATCACCATTTGCCCGTGGTGGGACGGGCCGGTTTCGCGCGCGGAGGTAGAGCGCCAGCTGGAGGCGGCGCGGCCGGCGCCGGGCGTGCCGTGGATCTGGGTTTACCATGCGCCGCCGGAGGGACCGCTGAGCTGGACGGGGAAAAAATTTGCGGGCGACGCGGACCTCACGGCTTGGATCGCGCGATTCGCGCCGCGCATCGTGTTGTCGGGGCACATCCACAACGCCCCGTTTTATCCGCAGGGGGCGTGGGTGCAGCGGATCGGCGAGACGTGGGCTTTCAACCCCGGCCGGCAGATCGGCGGCAGCCCGGCGGTCCTGCGGTTGGATCTGGCGGGGCAGGAGGCGAGCTGGGATTCGTTGGCGGGTTTCGAGCGGCGCAGTCTGGCGGGCGCGGAGTAGCGCGGGCGTCTTTCCCTGCTAGTCGGTGGCGAGGGGCATGGGCGGGCGGGTCGCGTCGGAGCGCGGCTGGCGGTGCATGAGGGCGCCGATGACGTCGTCGACCATGCCGAGGTGGTCGTGGCCTTCGTATTGGCGTTTCACGTCGATGAGGTAACGGTTGAGCGCATCGATGCGGCGGGCGAGCAGGGCGGCGACGTGCAGGCAGGCGACGGGCGTGGAGGCGAAAAACAAACGCGGTTCGGCGATGGAGGCGAAGCGCGATGGGCGGAGGGTGCGCACGCTGGCGGTGCAGGGGCCGCCGAGGAGCAGGGACATCTCGCCGAAGACGGCGCCGGGCTCGGCGGTCTTGGCCACGCGCGTGTCGTCGCGCAGGACCTCGACCTCGCCTTCGAGCAGCACGTGCAGGGCGTCGCAGGGTTCGTCCTGGCGCAGCACGAGTTCGCCCGCCGCCAAGGTGCGGACAGGGTGGCCGGCGACGATATCGAGGAAGGTTTGCATGGCGGGAGGGGCGAGGTGGAAGGGGAAGTTGCGGCGAGGCGGCCGAACTTAAGCAGGTGAGGGGCCAGCGGTGCGGGGGAAAACGCGGGCGGGATCAGGTGCGTTTGGCGATATCGCGGGGCGTCACGTCGGTGGTGGGCAGGGAGGCGGGCAGCTCCTTGTTGCCCTTGGCGCCGAGTTCGCCGAGCCGGCGGCCGGCCGGGAGGACGCGGGTCTCGAACGACGCGATGGCGGCGTTGTAGCCCTTCGCGGCGGTGTCGAGGGCGGGGCCGATCTTGACCAGGTGTTCGACGAAGCCGGCCACGCGGTCGTAGAGCTCGCGGGCCTGGGCGGAGATTTCCTCGGCGTTGCGCGAGGCGGTTTCCTGGCGCCAGCCATAGGCGGCGGCCTTGAGCAGGGCGATGAGGGTCGCGGGGGTGGCGAGCAGGACTTTTTTCAGGATCGCGCGTTCCAGCAACTCGGGGTCGGCGGAAAGGGCGCCGGCGAGAAACTGGTCGCCGGGCAGGAACAGCACGACGAACTCGGGCGAGGGCTGAAACTGCTCCCAGTAGGCCTTGGCGCCAAGGGTGTCGACGTGACCGCGGACCTTGGCGGCGTGTTCGGCGAGCTTGGCGGCGCGGGTGGCCTCGTCGGGGGCGGAGGCGGCCTCGCGGTAGGCCTCGTTGGGAGCTTTGGCGTCGACCACGATGCGTTGGCCGCCGGGCAGGCGCACGACGAGATCGGGGCGGAGGCGCCGGTCCTCGGTGGTCACGGACGACTGCTCGGTGAAATCGCAGTGCGCGCTCATGCCTGCGAGTTCGACCACGCGGCGGAGTTGAAGTTCGCCCCAGGTGCCGGCGGTGGTGGTGGAGCGCAGGGCGGTGGAAAGGCGTGCGGTCTCGTTTTGCAGGGTGGCCTGGGAGAGCGCGAGAGTCTGGAGCTGTTGCCCAAGTGCGGCGGCGGAGGCGGCGCGGGTCTGGTCGAAGGCGGTGATCTTGGCCTCGACCTGCGCGAGGGTCTCGCGGAGGGGTTTCACGAGCGCGTCGATCGCGAGCTGGCGTTTTTCGAGATCGCCGTCGGCGAGCTGGCGGGTGCGGCCCAGTGACTCCTTGGCGAGGTCGAGGAAGGCGGCGTTGTTGGCCTGGAGGGCGGCGGCGGAGAGGGCTTTGAACTCGTTCGCGGCGCGGGTCTGGGCGTCGGCGAGGGCGGCGAGTTTTTCGGCGGAGGCGGCGCGTTCGGCGGCGAGCGTGGCCTGGAGGCCGGCGGTGGCGGCGCGGGCGGCCTCGGCATCGCGGCGGGCCTCGGCCAGGGACGCGTCGCGGGCGGCCGATTCCGTCTGGACGCGGGCGAGATCGGCCTCGCGGGCGAGCAGCCGTTCGCGCAGGGCGGCGGAGCGGGAGGCGAGGACGAGCCAGGCGAGCACCGCGCCAAGGGTGAGAGCGCCGACGGCGATGAGGACTTCGGTCATGAAAATAGATTGAATGTAGCCGTCGGCGGACGGGCGCGTTGACAGCGAACCGGGGCGGGCATTTCTAGCGCTGTGGTTTTGATAATCATCACCGGGTTCGGGCGTATCCAGGGAGTGGGCGGCGACACGGTCAATCCGTCGCTGCATCCCGATCGTCGAGCGGTTCCCGTTTCACGCTCATGATTCCCGATGATTCGCGTCCGCCGGGCCTTTCCGACGCGGTTTTGACCGCGAGCGAGAACCCCTTCGCCCTCGCGCCCCTCGGGCGCGACGCGACCGCCGATCTGCCTGGCGTGCTGGTGGTGGCGACGGCCGGGACGACCCGGGGCGGGGTGGACCGGCGGCTGGAGGAGGAGTTCGACATCGTGGTGACCTCGACGCTCGAGGACGCCCGTGAGCTTTTGCGCGCGCGGCGTTTTGGTCTGGCCCTCCTGGATTTGCGCGAGACGGGGCGGACGCCTTTGGAACTGGCGCGCGGATTGCGCGAGCTGGACGCCGACATGTCGGTGATCGCCCTCGGCGCGGGGCGCGACGTGCGGGTGCTGGGCGAGCACTGCATTCAGGTGCCCTTCGATTCGCCCGACATCATCACCCTCGCCCACCATGAGATGGAGATGGCCATGCGCCGGCGCGGCCGCACCGCCGTGATCCGCGAGCTGGAGGGGGCGATGGCGATGATGCGCGAGGAGCTGGAGGCGAAGGACTCGCTCGCCGACTACGGCGAGGCCTCGGCCTCGATGGTGCACGACCTCAAGAACGCGCTTTTCTCCACCATGGGCTACACCGCGCGGCTCATCCAGGAGACCTCGCAATTGAAGAACGCCGTCGGTGACGAGGCGGCCCAGCCGATCGATCGTATCGCGCGCAAGCTGGAGCAGACCTCCAACTACATCCTGCACCTCGCGCACACCTGCCGCTACAACGACGCGGCCCGCCCGGTGCGGGAGCGACTCGACCTGCGGGCCGAGATCGAGCACGTGCACGCGGTGTTGTTTTTCCAGAGTCCGAAACTCCGGGTCGCCATCGCGGAGGGCGAGGCGGATGGCTTCTTTGTATCCGGCGACCGCTACGAGCTGCACCGGGTTTTCCAGAATTTGTTCAAAAACGCGTTCGAGGCGGGCGCGCACGCGGTGGTCGCGACGCTGGGCCGACGCGCGGGTCGGGTGGTGGTCGAGGTCGCGGACGACGGCCCGGGTTTTCCCGAGGACGAGGCGAAGGTGGCGCTGACCAAGCCCCTCAAATCCAGCAAACGCGGCGGCCAGGGGCTGGGCTTGCGCATCTGCCGCCAGATCGTGGAGCGCCACGGCGGCGAGATCGTGCTGCGCAGCGAGCCCGGCCGCGGCGCCACCTTCACCCTCAGCCTGCCGGCGCGCTGAGGGCGGGGACGGGAGCGGGGGCGTCGGTCCGGCCGAAAAGCTCGGCGATCACGTCCTCTAGCGGCACGTCCGAGATGGTGATGTCGGCCACGGGGCCGGCGGCGAGGATGCGGCCGGTGAGGCCGACGATCTCGGCCGAGGGCACGGTCAGCACAATCTCGCCGTCGTCGGTCTCGACGACTTTGCCTCCGCCGAGGCCGGCGAGGCCGGGGAAGGGGACGGTGAGCGGCCGGAAGCGGACGATTTTTTTGCGCCCGCCGGCGGATTCGAGGCGGTCGAGCGCGCCGTCGTAGATTTTGCGGCCCTTGTCGATCACGATGACGCGGTCGCAAAGTTCCTGGATGTCGGCCATGTAGTGGCTGGTGAGCAGGATGGTGGTGCGGTAGCGGCGGTTGTAGTCGCGCAGGAAGCCGCGCACGGCCTTCTGCGACACGACGTCGAGACCGATGGTGGGCTCGTCTAGAAACAGCACGCGCGGTCGGTGGAGCAGGGCGGCGATCAGCTCCATCTTCATGCGCTCGCCGAGGGAGAGTTCGCGGACCATGGTGCCGAGTTTTCCGCGCACGCCGAGCAGGTCGACCAGTTCGTCGAGGGTGGCCTGGTATTGGTCGGCGGGCAGACCGTAGATGTGGCGCAGGAGCAGAAAACTCTCCTGGGCGGGGAGGTCCCACCAGAGCTGGTTTTTCTGGCCGAGCACGAGGGCGAAGAGGCGGCGGTAGGCGTTTTCGCGTTTCACCGGATCGTAGCCGGCCACGCGGGCGCGGCCCGAGGTCGGGTGGATGAGGCCGGCGAGCATCTTCAGCGTGGTGGTCTTGCCGGCGCCGTTGGGCCCGAGGAAGCCGACGAACTCGCCCTCGGCGATGGAGAACGAGACGTCCTTCGCCGCCGCGAGTTCCTCGAACTCCCGGTGGAACAGGCCGCGCACGCCGGCCCAGAAGCCGGGGGGCTTTTTGTAGGTGCGGAAGACGCGGGTGAGGTTTTCGACTTCGATCATGAGCGGAGAGATTTTTGACCGCGGATGGCGCGGATGGGCGCGGATAACCGAGCCGGATACGAGTTTATTTCCAGATGCCGGCGGCCTCGAGGGTGCGGATGGGCTCGGCGGGCCAGCCCTTGTTGGCGGCGGGGCTGGCCGGGCTGGGATGGAGCATCTGGGTGATCTTCCAGGAGTCGGCGGCAGTTGTGACCTCGGCGAATTTCTTCGCGGCGTAGCCGCCGACGCCCACGAGGTGCTCCGGGCGGAGCAGATCGAGCACGGCGCGGAGATGGGCGCGGCAAGGTTCTTCCACGGCGTCGCGCTCGGCGGCGGAGAGCTTGTCGGGCGTGAGGTTGGCGCCGCTCTCGGCCATCCAGACGAGCGGGCAGTAGTTGAGCACGAAGTGGTCGGCGAAAAAGGCTTCGGCCGTGCCGAAACGTTGCGCGAACAGCCCCCACAGGCGCCGTCCGCTGACCTCGCTGCGTTCGCAGGCGAATCCGGTCACGCGGCGTTTGGGGTGCTCGAGCGCCGGTTTTGTCACCGGTTCCTGGATACCCAGCCAGTCGCGCACGGCGGGGATCTCGCCGAAGGGCACGCCGGTCTGGGCCATGCCGAAGGGGCCGGGGTTCATGCCGAGGAAGACCACTCGTTTGCGGCCGGAGCCGTAGCGCGAGAGGTAGGCGGCGTGCGGTGCCCAGGCGTAGCGGAGGGGGTTGTAGGTGCAGGCGACGGGCGGGCCGAAGATCAGCGTGTCGACGGCGTCGCGCAGGGCGGCGGCGGGGGCGAGGAGGGCGGACATGGGCGAAGGTTCAGAGCCGGGTGTAGTCCAGCACGCTGTGGCTGATGTGGCCGGCGGCGACGGCGGACTTGTCGGTCACGAGGTCGGGCGGGGAACGGTCGATCACGTCGGAAAACACGAAGCGGTGGGTGCCGTCGTCGGCCGCCGGGCTGAAGAGCCCGGGCACGATCACGCGGGCGGGCACGGTGCGCACGACGGCGGAGGCGGCGGTGCAGGGTTTGGGGAAGTTCAGGTTGTGCACCACGAAGCGGCCGGGACCGGTGGCGGGCAGAAGTTCGGCGGCGAGGCGGGCGGCGTGGGCGGCCGAGGCCGCGATGGTCGCACGGGTGGCGGGCAGGCTGTCGAGCGGCTGGCCGCCGGTCAGCGCATGCCATTCGTCGTAGGTCAGGTCCTGCGAGCAGGCCATGGAGGGTAGGCCGTGGAGGGCGCCCTCCCAGGCGGCGGCGATGGTGCCGCTGGCGCCGATGAAGCCGAGGGTGGTGTTTAGTCCGAGGTTGATGCCGGTGACTACGCCGTCGACCGCCGCGACACCGCCGGGCAGCAAATGGGCGAGGGCGATGTTCACGCAGTCGGCCGGGGTGCCGTCGACCGTCCAGGTGGGCGCGCCCAATCCGTGGTCGGTGCGCGCGGAGGCGACCGGGCGGTGGCGGCATTTGCTCGCGCCGGTCCAGCTCTGCTCCTGCAGCGGCGCCACGACAAAGAGGTCGTGGCCGGCGGAAAGCAACGCGGCGACGAGCGCGTGGAGCAGGGGCGAGCGGATGCCGTCGTCGTTCGAGATCAGGAGGCGCATCCCGCGATGGGAGACGGGCCGGGCGCGCTTGGCCACTAAAAGCTCGCGGGCGGGGCGCTTCAGGCGGCCGCGTTGCGGTGTTTGCCCTCGGGGTCGAAGATATAGCCGACTCCGTGCACGGTGCGCAGGGCCTCGACCCCGACCGGGCTCTCGCGGCAGAAGTCGCGGACCTTCACGATGTATTGGTCGAGGGAGCGGCTGCGGACGTTGGCGTGCATGCCCCAGACGGAGTGGATCAGGGCCTTGCGGGGGATGACTTCGCCCTCGTGAGCCTTGAGGTGGGCCATGATGCCGATCTCCTTGCGGCCGATTTTGGTGACGGTGCCGTCTGGCATGGTCATTTCCAGGCGCTGGGGGTTGATTGTGGCCCGGCAAAAATCAAAGGGCTCGTCGGAGACGGAAACATTGCGGGTGAGCGCGAGGTCGCCGCTGCCTTCGGCGCGGCGCAGGACGGCGCGGATGCGGGCGACCAGCTCGGGGTAGCTGAAGGGCTTGGTGATATAATCGTCGCCGCCCATCTCAAGTCCGCGGACCTTGCTGTCCTCGATGCTGTTGCCGGTCACGAAGATCACCGGGATCTGAACGTTCTCCTCACGCAGCTCGGCCAGCAGCTCGAAGCCGGTCTTGTCCGGCAGGGTGATGTCTAAAAGTAATAAATTTGCGAAATTCGCTTTCAGGAAGCGCAGGGCGTTTTGAGCGCGATGGCAGACTTGGGTGCGCATGCCGGCCTCCTCGAGGTAACTGGCGATGAGTTTGGCCAGCTCCGGTTCGTCTTCTACAATCAGGATAAGGGGTTGCGGCGTCGTGCTCATGCGGGTGGGGATGAGGGGAGTGGATGGGCGGGTGAGTATTTTCCCAGATGCTGGTCCTTACTTTTTACATTTAAGGCGAATTGTAAAGAAACAACCCGGAGACTTTCCGGCAACGATATCGGCGGACGGCCTCGTCGGGACGTTGCTGCGCATCCTTTAGTCTTGAAGCACCCTGCGCGCGCCCGCTCCGTTGCGCCATGTCCGCCCCCGCACCGCTTCTCATGCTCGGCCTCCCCAAGGGGAGTCTCGAGGAGTCGACCAAGGCCCTTTTCGCCAAGGCCGGTTGGAAAATCACCACCAACTCGCGTTCCTACAAGCCGTCCATCGACGACCCGGAGCTCGACGGGCGCTTTGTGCGCGCCCAAGAGGTCGCCCGCTACGTCGACCACGGGTTTTTCGACTGCGGCCTGACCGGCTGGGACTGGGTGCAGGAAAACAAGGCCGACGTCGTCGAGGTGTGCGACCTCGTCTACAGCCGCGCCTCGACCCTTAAGTCCCG
>JAIXVP010000433.1 GCA_027482905.1 Opitutaceae bacterium | reverse complement strand
TAGGCGTTGAGCGAGACGGCGAAGGGGCCGGACAGCGCGGCGAGCGGAAGGGGGGACATGGCGGAAGCGAGGAGGAGGGAGCGAGGAGTGGGTGGCGGGTGGGTCGTGTCGACTTACTTCACGTCCTCGAGGCCCTCGAATTTTTTGCTCAGGACGATCACGCCGAGCATCGCGATGAGGAGGAGGAAGCCGACGATCTGGACCGGCAGAAGGTAAACGGTGAAGAGCTGTTCGGCGTAGGCGCGGAGACTGGAGCCGACCACCTTCACGGCGGCGGGGTCGGCGGTTTCGACCAAGCCGCGCGAGGCGAAGGTGACGAGGCCGGTCACGAGCAGGCCGCCGGCGACGGCGGAGGAGAGGATGGTGGACTTGGTGAAACGTTTGCGGTCGCCGCCCTGCATATCCAGCAACATGATGATGAAGAGGAACAAAGCCACGACCGCTCCGGCGTAGACCAGGACCAGGAGGACCGCGAGGAGGAAGGCGTCGAGCAGCACGAAGAGGCCGGCCACGCCCACCAGGCTGAGGAGGAAACAAAGCGCGGAGGCGACGGCGTTTTTATTGAAGACCACGCCCAGGGCACAGGCCACGGAGAGCAGGGCGAAAAGGTGAAAAAGGAGGTCGGACATGGACGGCGGAAAGGAGTTAGGAGCTAGAATCTAGAAGCTGGAAGAAAGGCGGTCAGGAGTGCGGCTGGGGAGGTGGAATTCTAGATTCTAACTTCTCGCTACTAGCTCCTTGGCTTGGCTGCGCGAATCAATGATGCCCTCCGCCGTGCGCGGCGGCCTCCTCGGCGGCCTTTTTCTTGTCCCACTTGAAGTGGGTGTCGGGTAGGGTGCCGCCGAGTTCGTAGAGGCGTTTCTTGTCGTTGACCATCTCCTCGCGGGTGTAGCCGGTCATGGAGTATTGGTTTTGCAGCCAGATGGCCTCCTCGGGGCAGACCTCCTGGCACAGGCCGCAGTAGATGCAGCGGAGCATGTCGATCTTGAACTCCTCCGGACGCTTCTCGACGTGGGCGTTGGGATCGTCGGACGCGATTTCACCGGGGGTGATGCGGATGGCCTTGGGCGGGCAGACAAACTCGCAAAGCTGACAGGACACGCACTTTTCGCGGCCGTTGGGATCGTAGACGAGGGTGGGCACGCCGCGGTAGCCGGCGGGGATGGCGGGACGCTGCTCGGGGTATTCGAGGGTCTCGGCGGGCTGCACCATGCGTTTGAACGTGGTCGCGAGCCCGGCGGCGATGTTGGGCAGGTAGGTGCGCTCAAGCAGGCTGAGCGGTTTGCGTTCGACGGTGACGACGGCCATGGCGGAAAGGAGTTGGGAGCTAGAATCTAGGAGCTAGGAGAATCGAGTTAGCGGGTTTGCAGCCAAGCGATGCCGAGGGCGTAGACGATGAGGTTGGCGATGGAGAGCGGGAGGAGTTTTTTCCAGCCGAGGGTCATCACCTGGTCATAGCGGAAACGCGGGAGGGTCCAGCGCACCCACATGAAGAAGAAGATAAAGAAGCCGACTTTCCCGAGGAAGAGCGTGATCGACAGCAGGCCGACGAAGAGCGGGTGGGTGGCGAAGGGCAGGAACCCGTGCAACAGGTCGATCACCGACGAAAGCGGCACCCAGGGCAGCGGATTCCAGCCACCGAGGAAGAGGAGACAGAAGATGCCGGAGCCGACGATCATGTGGGCGTATTCGGCGACGAAGAAGAGCGACCACTTGAAGGCGCCGTATTCGGTGTGGAAACCGCCGACGAGGTCGGCCTCGGACTCGGGCATGTCGAAGGGCTGGCGGTTGGTCTCGGCGAAGAGGGCGATCAGGAAAATGAAGGCCGAAACCGGCATGGTCATGACATACCAGGTGCCGCCCCAGAACCCGGGCTGGCTCTGGCTCTGCACCACGTCGAAGAGGCTGAGGGTGCCCGGGCCGCCGGGGGCGTTGACCCAAAGGAAAACCGGCAGGACCGAGAGGGTCATGGACAGCTCGTAGGAGATGAGCTGGGCGGAGGCGCGGACGCCGCCGAGGAAGGGATACTTCGAGTTGGAGGCCCAGCCGGCGAGGATGAGCGAATAAACACCGAGGGAACCGAGGGCGAAGACGGCGAGCAGGCCGACATCAACATGGGCGAGCGCGACCGGGACGAGTTCACCGGCGGCGTTGAGATACGCGCCGAAGGGCACGAAGGCGACGGTCGAGAGGGCCGGGATCATCGACGCGATGGGCGCGAGGATGAAGTAGAACTTGTTTACGTGCCCGGGGACCGGGTCTTCCTTAAAGGTGAATTTACCGCCGTCGGCCGCGAGCTGGAAGACGCCGAACTTCTGGAGCAGATCGCCCAGCACGGGGATGCTCGCCACGAGGCCGAGGGGGGCGAGGAAACCGGCGAGGGGCGGCTTGGTGCGGTTCGGGCCGGGGCGGCCCTGGATCCAGGCGGAAATCTTGCGCTCGGCCATCGAGCAGGCGGCGGCAAGCGGGAAGAGCACAAGAATCACCGCCGTGCCTTGGAGGAGCAGGCGGAGGAGGAGCGGAAGCTCGAAGTAGAAGTCGAACATGTCGGAAGCGGATTTTTTAAACCACGAAGAGCGCGAAGGGCACGAAGAGTAATAGAGGGGAAACGGAGAGGAGAATTGGCTTCGTGATCTTCGTGACCTTCGTGGTTAAATTTTCAGTGGTTAGGCGACGGCGAGCGCGGCGGGTTTGTATTTGAGGCTCTCGCCTTCGACGAAGGGCAGGCCGGCCCAGGGGGTGGCGTCGAGCAGCAGGCCAGTCTCGGGGATGTTCTTGTAGAGCATCGTGGCTAGGGCGGGGACGGCGGCGGCGAGGGTGGTCCAGAGACCGTGGACTTCGCTCGCAGGCGCGGCGGCGCCGAGGGCGGCGAGAAGCTTGGCGAGGACGGCGAGGTCGTTGCTCGCGCCCTGCGGGCCGGGGACGGCGGCGGCGAACTTTTGGATGCGGAACTGCTGGTTCACGAAGGTGCCGGCCTTCTCGAACGTATGCAGCGTGGGCAACACGACCTTCGCGGCGGCGCTGGTGGCGTTGGCGTGGGTGCCGAGATAGATGATCGAAACCTTGGCGAGCTGCGCGGCGGTCAGGCCGGCGGCGACGAGGTCTTCGCCGTGACTCAGGACGGTCTTCACCTTGCCGGCGTCGATGTCGGCGGCGAGCTGGGTGAGCTGGGCGGCGGGCAGAGCGGCGATGAGACCGGTGACAAGGGCGCCGCGGACGTTGGGGTTGCGGTCGGCCGAGATGAGCAGCTTGTCGCCCGACGCGGTGCGAGCCACGAGGGAGGCCTTCACGCCGAGTTGGTCGGCGAGTTTCTTGAGGAGGAACTGTTCTTCGACCGAGGCGCGGCCGGAGCCGACGACGGCGACGGAGCCGGCCTTCAGCAGCTCGGAGGCGGCGTTGAGGGCGATTTCGAGACCGGAGGCTGAGCCGTTCACGGTGACGGCGGAGAGGCGGTCGGCGGCGGCGACCTGCTTGTAGAGCATGCGGCCGGAGTCGGACATCCAGGTGTCGTTGACCTCGTCGTTGCGGCGCGGGGTGAGGCGGTAGATCACGCCCTCGCGTGACCAGATCATCGCGTTCACGCCGACGGACGACTCGATGTCGATGGTGTTGGTCTGCTTGAGGAACCACACGCGCATCTTGAAGCGGAAATCGGTGCTGGTGAGGGCGCCGACCGGGCAGATGTCCACCGTGTTGAGCGAGTAGTTGTTCTCCAGCTTCTTGCCGGGGTGGCAGGTGAGGGTCGAGTAGCTGCCGCGATCGACGAAGCCGAGGACGTCGTCCTTGGCGATCTCCTTGGAGAAACGCACGCAACGGGAGCAGAGGATGCAGCGCTCGTCGTCGAGGGTGACGCGGGGGCCGAGCTGGGTGCGCTTGGGTTTTACGCTTTTCTCCTCGATGAAGCGGGAATAGCCGCGGCCGTAGCCGGTGGCCTGTTCCTGGAGTTTGCACTCGCCGGCCTGGTCGCAGATGGGGCAATCGAGCGGGTGGTTGACGAGGAGGAACTCCATCACGCCTTCGCGGGCGTCCTTCACCATGGGCGAGGACGTCTTGATGTGCATGCCGGGGGCGACGGTGGTGCCGCAGCCGATCTGGGGGCGAGGAATCCAGTTGATCTTCTGCTTGCCGGTCGCGGCGTCCATCACCGGGGCCTTGGTGGCGGGGTCCACGGCGGGCATGCCCATCTCGACCATGCACATGCGGCAGTTGCCGGCGACGGTG
>JAIXVP010000142.1 GCA_027482905.1 Opitutaceae bacterium | reverse complement strand
TGCCCATCGCCCGACGATAAACCGCGCCCTGCGGTGCGGGGGTGTAGCTCAGTTGGTAGAGCGCGTCGTTCGCAATGACGAGGTCAGCGGTTCGATCCCGCTCACCTCCACCACCGCTGTGAATTCCCAGTGAAATAGTTCCGTCCGACGCTGGCCCTTGTCATCCGGGCGCCGCCCGCGACCAGAGTCGCGTGGCCTGTGACCCATGCCGGAACTCCGCCGCGCCAGCACAATTCCGGCCTTCCTGTCGCCTCGGCGAACGGGCGCTGGCCGCGGCGATCCGCGAAGCCTCCTGCGGGGCACCTCCGCGTGATGAACCGGATCGGCGGCAGAGACCAGGTGCGGATGAACACGGCCGGCCGGCCCTTGCGCTCTCCACCCTCGATGTCAGTCGTCGCCCGTGCGGAGGCCGGCCCCCAGCGCCTCTACGCCACCTGCCGATACCGGCCCGCCACCGCGGTTCCCGCAGCGCAAGCCGCAACGCGAAAGCGGCGATGCCCGCCGGGGCACCGCCGCTGAAGCTGCACGAAGGGGCCTGCGGCCCCTCCGCCGTCAGAGGATAAAGTCGTCCGCCTGCAAGGCATGGCTGCCCAGAAGCCGGATCACCATCTCCGCCGCGCCGCCACTGCCGTCATCCACCAGCACCTGCGTGATGCCGCCGAGGTCGCGCACGCGGATGGAGGCAACCCCCCCGCCCGCGAAGGCACCGCCGCCGAAGACGAAGGCCTGGTCATCCGCCGCGACGGCATCCGCATCGATGAATGACAGGTCAATGAGATCACCCTGCGCCTGGGAGAAGTCGAAGATCCGGTCGGTTGCCGTCACGCTGTCGGTCAAGGCGAGGAAGCGGAAGACATCGGCGCCCCCATCACCCCGCAGGATATCGGCGCCCGCGCCACCCACCAGCGTGTCGTTGCCGCTGCCGCCGTAGAGGCGA
The DNA here is from genome assembly GCA_027482905.1 of Opitutaceae bacterium. GTDB lineage: Bacteria > Verrucomicrobiota > Verrucomicrobiia > Opitutales > Opitutaceae > IMCC26134_A. The sequence goes on along the minus strand of JAIXVP010000142.1, from coordinate 4,709 downwards.
TCGGTTCCGAGCCCGCCGAGGAGAAGGTCGGCATCCCCCTCGCCCAGCAGCAGGTCGGTGTCATTGCCACCCTCGATGGTATCGGCATTGGCCCCGCCATAGGCGCTGTCATTGCCATCGCCACCCAGGATGCGGTCGTCACCGCTGTTGCCGAAAAGGCGATCGGCGCCGGACCCGCCGGTGATCAGGTCTGCGCCGTCCTCCCCCAGCAGTCGATCGGCGTCGTTGCCACCCTCGATGGTATCCGCCCCGGCACCGCCATAGACGCTGTCACTGCCATCGCTGCCGATGATGCTGTCATGCCCGGTGCCGCCATAGGCCCGATCCGCACCGCTGCCGGCACTGATGGTATCCGCCCCGGCGCCGCCATCCAGCAGGTCGCCCTCACCGCCGCTCTCCATCGAGTCATCACCCGATTGACCACGGAGCGAGTCGGAGCCTGCGGCGCCGGAGAGCGTATCGTCACCGGCCGTGCCATCCAGGCGATCATTGGTGGCGCCACCCGCGCGATCCACGCCCTGGAAGACAACGTCCGTGGCGCGGACATTGAGGTTCCCGATCCGGGTGTCTTCGGACTGAGCCGTATCGGCCTGGTCATAGGCGCGCGCCGGGGCGCCGTGGAATGCTTCGAGGTACTCCTTGAAGGCCTGCTGTTCACCCAGCGCATTCGCCGGGACATTGACGACGGCGGCGAAATCCAACGCCTCATCCACCGGTGCACTCAGCGTGCCGTCGGCGAGGAGATAGCAGAAATTGCTGCCATTCACCTTGATCGGATAGCCGTCGCCGCCATTCGCCAGGAAGTTGAGCGTCACCATGCTGATGACGCCAGGCGCATCGGCGCTGACCACCCCATCCTCGACCACCCGCGCCACCACGGTGCCACGGCTGTCGACGACGGCGATGTTCACGACCTTGCTGCCAGTGGCGTTGTCCGGGTCATAGGAGACGCGGAGCCCGCCAAGCTGCATATAGCCGCCGCTGCCTGGATTGAGGCCCGCGGCATGTTCCAGGATGGCCTTCAGGCCGGTGGCCGTGGTGTCGAAGACCATCAGCTTGTTGTCGAAGCGGAGCGCGTTCTCGATATCGAGGGTCGAGATCGCGCCGGCCGGCTTGCCGGCATCCGGATTGGCTTCCGGCGCCGTCTTCGTGCCGTCCGGTTCGATGGTGCCGATGGCGGCGCGGATGCCACCACCGTTCTTGAGCGAACCGACAAGGCCGCCGCCCAGCGCGTCCAGCGCCGCAAGGCGGTTGGCATCGGCGGTGATGTTGCCGAGGTTGACTTCCTGCACCCGGCCGAAGGCGCGGTCGCCTTCCAGATAGACGGTGGTGTAGCCCCAGATCTCGCCGTCCTTCGCCGCGATGACGTCGGCGATCGCGTTGGTGATCTGCTGCACCTCGCCGCCACGCGTGCCGTCGGCGAAGATCGCATCGCGCTCGGCCTGGCTCAGGGTGCCATCACCATTGCCGGCCACGGCATCGACGCCGGCTTCGGTGGTGGCATAGGCGCCGGAGACGCTCTCCTCCACGCTGCCACGGATGACGTTGCCCCGCGCATCGAAATCGATGACGAGGCGGCCGACATAATCATAGTTGGCGCCGGTGTTGACGAGCGCCACGGTGCCGCCCGCCGCATCGGTCACGAATTCCGGATAGGTGCCGCCGGCCGTATCGCCCGGCGCCAGCCCATCATCCCCGTCCGCCAGGATGGTGTGGCTGCCGCCGCCGATGATGACATCGACGCCGGAGAGCTTGGTCGCCAGCAGGCGTTCGTTGTTGAGGTTCTGCAGATGCGTCATCAGGATGATCTTGTCGATCCCGGCGGCGATCATCTGGTCGACCAGCGGCTGGAGGATCGATGCCAGCTCATCCATGTTGTCCACACCGCCATCCGATGCGGGATCGGCAAGGGTGACGCGGCCGACCGAGGAGATGCTCGCCAGCAGCTGGGTGGTGGCGGCCAGGATGCCGATGGTCTCGCCACCTTCGGTGATCGTTGTCCACGGTGCCACCTCACGCCCCGTCGCCTCGGCGCGGATGCCTGCGCCGGTCGCGAGTTCCGCGGCCGTGGTGGCGTAGGCCAGCGCATCCTGCAGCGTGGTCGTAAACAGGCCGGAGAGCGAGCTCTCCGCGCTGAAGTTCAGGTTCGCCGAGAGATAGGGAAACAGCGCGCCGATGTTGGTGATGCTGGCCAGACTCGGCTGGCCCGGCAGCGTCGGCAGGCTCGCCGTGAAGTCGAAGGCGGCGGCGAAGGCGTTCGGGCCGAGGTCGAATTCATGGTTGCCGATCGTGCTGGCCTGTACGCCGATGGCGTTCAGGATGGCGATGTCGGCTGCGTTGAAGGGCAGCGTGCCGTTGCGGATGCCTTCGAGGCTGCCGGAGGCCAGGCCGAGATACTGTTCGTAGAAGCTCGCGATCTCGTCGCGTACGGTCGGGTCCGTGCCGGCGGCCGTGAAGGGGCCGGGGATGAAGTTGTCGCCGGAGGAAAGCGTGATGCTGTTGGCGTGGGTATCTTCCAGCACGTCGACGATGGCGGCGAAGTTCCTGGCGCGATCCAGCGCATCGACCCCGCCCTCGAAGTCCGAGGCATGCAGGATCTGGAGCCGATAGCCCGTTTCGATCCCGAAGACCGAGATGTTGTTGCTCACCTCGTTGCTGGTCACCAGCAGCGCTTCGCCCGTCGGGCTGTCCTCGGCGGCGATGTAGAGCTGCCCCTCGGGGTTCAGGTCGCCTGCGCGCCGCGCAGCGCCGGTGTAGGTGACGGCCGTCGGGTCCGTGACGTCGAAGGTCAAGGTCAGGTGCGACCGTTCCAGACCCACCATGGCGTAGGTGCGGCCCTCGATCACCGCGATCTCGATGCCCTCCGGCTCCGGCCCCTTGTTGTCGCTGCGCAGATCGTCGAACAGCGTCGGGAATTCCGTGGCGATGATCCGCTCGATCATGTCGCCACTGTCGAAGATGATGGTGCCGTTGGCATCGAGGATGGAGAAGGATCGCGCGCCGTAGGTCAGGATCTGGTCGATGTCGCCATCGCCGTCGGTATCACCGCGCAGGCCTGGGGCGTTGGAAACGGTGAGGCGCGCGAGCTCCGCATTCGTCTTCAGCGCAGCCTCGTTCGGGAAGGCCGCATTGTCGAGGTCGTAGTTGTTGCTGCCGACGCGGATCGTCTCATCCGGCGTCAGGAAGTCGTCACGGTCATCGCCCTCATTGGCGATCACGTAGTAGGTGTTGCCGCCGCTGGTGAAGCTGTCGATCGCGTCGGGCATGTAGAGGCCCTTCACGGGCGCGCCGCTTTGCAGATTCGTCAGCGTGCCATTGCTTGCCCCGTCGCGATCGCTGAAATCGGCGAGCAGCGTCGAGAAATCCTTGGTGCCGAGCGGGACGATATCGGTGAAGGTGGCGGTCGCAATGTCAAGGATCGCGACGGCATTCGCTTCCTGCAGCGTCACCATCGCCTTGCTGCCATCGGCGGAGACGGCGATGTATTCGGGCTCGACATCCTCGGATACGGTCTTGCCAGCCCAGATGCGCACGCCTTCCGCGCGGAGCGCCGCTTCCTGGCCGTTGAAGGCAGTGAAGCCGGCGGTGGTGACGATGGGCGCCGAGAAGCCACCGCTGATGTCGATGATGGAGACGGAGCCCTCGCCGCCGAAATTGGCGTCGGAGATGACCTCGCCCTCATTCGCCATCAGGACCTTGCTGCCGTCTGGCGTGAAGGTCAGCATGTCCGGCAGCGCGCCGACGGTGGCGGAGCCGAGCAGCGCGCCGGTGGCGGCGCTCAGGAACACCACCTGGCCTGCCGCGGCCTTGTCCGCATTCGGCAGTGCGACGGCGACGACGCCGCCCTTGATGGCAACGCTGGTCACATCCGTGGTGGCGAAGCCGAGCGTGGTGAGGTCGATGACGCCGATGAGGCTGGGTGCGGCCGGGTTGGACAGGTCGACCACCTGCAACCCGGCATTCGATGTCACATAGAGCCTGTCGGAGCCTGGATCGAAGGCCGAGATCTCCGCACCACCAAGGGCGAGGCTGCCCTTGAGTTCGAAGGCCAGCGCGTTGGTTGGCGTGATGTCGTTCATCCGGCGATGGCCCCTGGCTGTGCTGCATGTCGCGGGAGACCCGGTCTTCCCGCGGCGAGCGCCCGGGCATGGGGCAAGGGGCGGCGCGCGGCTTGGCCGGGCCGCGCCCCGACGCGGACCATGGCCGGCGACTGCGCCGGCTGTCCTTAATGGCCGCAGATGACAGTCAAGTTTCAGTAATCTGTGCGGTCAGTTAAGGTTTGGACGGATGAATGGCAGACCGGTCGATGTCCATGCGTGCGGCATGTCCGGGCTTCCGCCTGCGACCGTTCGGCTGCACGACACAGGGAGGCATGGCGCAGGCGCTGGTCGAGGGCTGCGGCATATGGCAAGGCGCGAGACCTCATCCGCACGTCGCCCATGCCAGGGGCGCGCGGCCCGCCTGCCGGGTCCCTACCCCGTGCCGAAGCGGTACCCCACGCCGGGCTCGGTCCGGATGAGGCCCGCGGCCGTACCCAGCTTCTGCCGCAGATGCCCGACATAGACACGAAGATACTGCGCATCCTCCCCGTGCGCCGGTCCCCAGACCGCCGTCAGCAATTGTCGCTGCGTGATGACGCGGCCTTCGCCGCCGCGGACCAGCGCGGCCAGCAGGTCCCATTCGCGCGGCGTCAGCTTCAGCGGCTCCCC
>JAIXVP010000373.1 GCA_027482905.1 Opitutaceae bacterium | reverse complement strand
CTGCTGGTGGAGCGCTACAAGATTCGCGGGCTGGGGAGCAGCACGTTGCACCTCGCCTACGTCGGCGCGGGGCTGATCGACGCCGTGGTGGATCACAACGTGAAAGTCTGGGATATCGCGGCGGCCGTGCCTTTTTGTCAGGGTGCGGGCGGCGAGGTGCGCTACCTGCGCGCGCCGCTCTTTCCGCTCGCGGTCTTCGACTTGACGATGGCGCGCGTGCCTTTTGTCGCGGGTGCGCCGGCGGCGTGTGACGAGCTGACGGCCCTGCTGGCCTGACGGTCACGGGCGCGGCGCACCTTCCGTGTTAAAACTGTCGATTCTAGTCGTCTCCACGGTGCTGAGCTTTGCGGCGGGCTGGATCGCCGACCAGCTGGGCTGCGAGTTTTTCGGCTCTTTTCTGTGGAGCGGGGCGGGCGGTGTCTTCGGCTGCTGGCTGGGGTGGTGGCTGCACCGGCGATACCTCGAGTAAAGGCCAAGGAGGATTTAAGGCGGCGAAGCGGATCATCCGCGTAGGCGCAGGGTGTGGCGGCGCTCGGTCCCGGGGGCGTGGCCGAGGTCCAGGTGGAGAGCGTAGGCGGGCAGCCAGTCGGCGACTTTTTCCGGCCACTCGACGGCCAGCCACCAGGGCGGCACGAGAAAATCCTCGATCATGAGATCCGTGAGCTGCGCGCCCGATTCGAGCCGATAGGCGTCGAGGTGGATCAAGGTGCGGCCGGCGCCGCGGTGGAGGGTGAAGATGTTGAAGGTCGGACTGGTCACCGCCTCGCGGATACCGAGGCCGGCGGCGAAGCCCTGCACAAAGGTCGTCTTGCCCGCGCCGAGGTCGCCGTGGAGGGCGAGCACGGTGCCGGGCGGGAGCGCGGCGGAAAGGCGGGCGGCGAGGGCGCGGGTGGCCACGGCCGATTCGGTGACGACGCCGGCGCGGAGTTCAGCCAAAATGCTCGAAGCCATGGTGGGCGGAGAGGTCGATGGTGCCGTCGGACGTCGTCCCGGCGGGCTCGAGGCGGCCGATCACGGTGAGCGGCACGCGGGGGAATTTTTTCCGCCACGCGGCGACAACGCGGCGGGCGGCGGCGGGTTCGGCGCGAAGGGTGAAAAGCAACTCGTAGTCTTCCCCGTCACCGAGGGCGGAGCGGACATCGTAACCGGGGCGGATGGGCAGCAGGTCGCCGAAGAGGGCGGCGCGGGCGCGCGGCGGGGTGAGGGCGTGGATGTCTTTGGCGAGTCCGTCGCTCAGGTCCATCATGGCGGAGACCTCGGGGCGGGCGGCGAGCCAGGCGCCTTCGGCAAGGCGCGGGGTGAATTTCCAATGGTGGCGCGTGGCGAGGCTGCCGCCAAGCACGCCGCTGACGGCGATGAAGTCGCCGATCCGGGCCCCGGCGCGGGTAAGCACGCGGGGCCCGGCAGCATGACCGAGCAGGGTCAGGGTGGCGACGAGGCCGCCGCGGTGAGTGGCGAGGTCGCCCCCGACCAGCGGAACGCCATGGCGGCGGGCGGTGGCGGCGAGGCCGCGATAAAAACCCTCCAGCCAGTCGATGCGCACGCGGGGATCGAGGGCGAGGGCGACCACGGCGGCCTCGGGCCGGCCGCCCATTGCGGCGATGTCGGACAGGTTGCGGGAAAGCAGTTTTTGGCCGACGGCGCGGGGCGCGACGGCGTCGTCGAAATGTTCGCCGTAGATCACCGGATCGACCGTGACGAGCGGGGCGCGGCAGCGGCCGGTCCCGGTCGGCGCGGGTAGGACGGCGCAGTCGTCGCCCATGCCGTGGGGCGCGGCGGGCATGGCGGAGCCGAGCCAGCGGCGGATGCGCGCGAGCAGTTTTTGTTCGCCCAGCGCGGCGATGGTTTCGGAGGGGGTGTCGGAGTAGGGAAACACGCGCGGCGGACGGGTTAGACCGGGAAACCGGCGAGGAGGAGCACGACGGTGTTCAAGTTGAACAAGGCGTGGGCCGTGATGGGCACGAGCGGATGGCCGGAGCGTTCGTAGGCGAGGGCGAGGCAGACGGCGAGGACCACGATGGGCAGGAACACCGCGAGGTAGCCGTGCAAGGCGGCGAAACCTGCAGCCGGGACGAACAGAGCGACGCCGCGCAGGGGGCGGGTGCGTAGCCAGCGGAAGAGGCCGACGCGGAAAACCAGTTCCTCGGTGACGGGCGCGATCACGACGGCCAGCACCACCATGATCGCGAGCGAGGCGGTGTCGCCGGAGCGGGCGAAGAGCAGCACGAGGTCCTGGGGCGGGGCGGGGATTTCGAGCCGGGCGAGGGCGGCTTGCCAGCCGACGTTGACCAGCCAGACCACGGGCAGGAGCGCGGTGAAGGCGAGGAAGCCCTCGCGCAACGCGGCGGCGGTGGACAGGGCCGGGAGTGGCGCGGCGGCCGGGGACGCGGTGGAGTCGGCGGGCGCCTCGAGGCCGGCGCGTTTGGACGGGCGCAGGTGCCAGAACCAAGCGTGGGCGAGGCCGGCGAGGGCGCCGAGCTGGACGCCGGCGCCGGTGATGGCGTGGTAGCGGCCGAGGGAGCCGTCGGCGGGGGCGGGGAACCAGCGGCCGGCGATGAAGCTGGTCGCGACGTGGAAGATCATGGCGCCGCCGAACGCGAAGGCGGCGACGAGGAAGAGTTCGCTGGCGCGCAGCGGCGAGGGCGTTAGGCGGTTCGGCGCTATCCCCACGAAGCGCGCCGGAAGGGAGCGCACGCGGGCGACGAGAATCGCGCAGCCCGCGAGCAGAAGCAGGATCTGGAGGCCGAGGACGGCGGAGAGGGCGGGCGTGAGGACGAGGTCGGGCAAGGTGACGTGACGCGAACGGGTGGGAGAGTTTGGCGAAGGACGGAAAGAGGCGACGCAGCGCGGGCGAGAGCCTGGAGCGCTACCGGTTAACGCGCGCGCAAACCGGTGGCGAATCAGGCCGAGGGGAAGCCGCCGTCGGCGAACACGAGGCGGCCGGCGACGTAGGTGCGGCGCACGCGGCCGCGGAGTTTTTGCCCGCTCCAGGGGCTGTTGCGGGACTTGGAGAAGCCGGCGGAGGCGTCGTAGGTCCACTCCGCGTCGGGATCGAAGAGCACGAGGTCCGCGGGCGCGCCCTCGGCGAGGGTGCCGGCGGGGAGTTTGAGCAGAGCGGCGGGTTTGCGGGTCCAGAGGTCGACCAGGGTGGCGAGGGAGAAGCCGTTTTGGCGGACGAGGACGTCGAGGGTGACGGCGAAGGCGGTCTCGAGGCCGAGGATGCCGTTGGGGGCGAGGTCGAATTCGCGGTCCTTCTCGTCGGGGGTGTGCGGGGCGTGGTCGGTGGCGAGGATGTCGAGGGTGCCGTCGCGCAGGCCGGCGATGAGGGCGACGCGGTCCTCCTCGGTGCGGAGGGGCGGGTTCATCTTAAAATGGGTGTCGTAGGTCGCGAGGGCGTCGTCGGTGAGGGCAAGATGGTGAGGGCAGGCCTCGGCGGTCACGCGCACGCCGCGGGCCTTGGCGCGGCGGAGGATCTCGACCGCGTTGCGCGACGAGACGTGCTGCATGTGGATGTGGGCGCCGGTGTATTCGGACAGGATGCAGTTGCGTGCGACGATCAGATCCTCGGCGGCGTTGGGCCAGCCCTTGAGGCCGAGTTTCACGGACATGGCGCCCTCGTTCATGACCGCGCCGACCGTCATGGAGTGGTCCTGGCAGTGGTCCATGAGCGGGAGGTCGAACATCTTCGCGTATTCGCACGCGCGGCGCATCAACTCGTTCGACTGCACGCAATCGCCGTCGTCGGTGATGGCGATCACGCCGGCGCGTTTCAGCGAGCCGATAGGGGCGAGGGCCTGGCCTTTCATGCCGACGGTGATGCAGCCGGTGGGGTAGACGTGGACGCGGGCGGAGCGGGCGGCGGAGTCCTTGATTAGCTGGATGGTGCCGGCGTTGTCCGCCACCGGGGCGGTGTTGGGCATGCAGACGACGCTGGTGAAACCGCCGGCGGCGGCGGCGCGGGAGCCAGACTCGATGGTTTCCTTGTGAGTCTGGCCGGGCTCGCGGAAGTGGACGTGGACATCGACCAGCCCGGGTGCGGCGACGAGGCCGGATCCGTCGACGATCTCGGCGGCGGCAAGCTCGGCAGGGGCGGGGCGGGCGACGAACACGCCGTCGCGGAGGAAGAG
>JAIXVP010000284.1 GCA_027482905.1 Opitutaceae bacterium | reverse complement strand
ACTACGGGCCCGACACCGTGCCCGTGCAGCGCACCCTGCCGGCCAATTCCTTCGCCGTGTTCCTGAACGGAAACATCATCACCATGTCGAACGGCAACCCCTACCAAAGCCTGAGCGCCACCGCCGTCGAGGCGGGCGGCGGCACGGTCACGGCCACAGTCGCCGGCGGAGCCGTAACGGCCCTGAACTTCACCGCCACCGGCGGCTACGTTTACTCCGGCAGCTTGAATCTCACCTTCACCGGCGGCGGCGGTTCCGGCGCGTCCGGCACCGCGACGATCTCCGGCGGGGTGATCACGGCGGTGAATCTGACCGGCGGCGGCTCGGGCTACACCACCGCTCCCACCGTGGCCATCGCCGCCCCGACCCTTCCGGCCAACACTTACCTCGGCCGCCTCGGCTTCTCCACCACCACCACCAACCTCGGCAACTGGCTGATCGACAACGTGGTGATCGGCGAGATGGACCCCAACGCCCAGCCGCCCAACAGCCTGAACATCACCAGCTCGGCCTCGACCACCGGCATGGCCGGCTACCCCCTGAGCTTCCAGGTCGTCGCCTCCGGCGCCACCTCCTTCTCCGCCACCGGCCTGCCCGCCGGTTTGAGCATCAATCCCTCGACCGGCCTCATCACCGGCTCGCCGACCACCGCAGGCACCACCACCGCCACGATCAACGTCTCCAGCTCCAACCTCAGCGGCTCCGGCAGCCTGGAATTCGTCGTGGCCGCCGCGCCCACCGTCGCCCCGGTGATCAGCAGCGCCGCGACCGCCAGCGGCTTCGTCGGCCAGACCCTCACCTACCAGATCGTCGCCGACAGCACGCCCCGCAGCTTCTCGATCAGCGCCGGCACCCTGCCCGCCGGCCTCACCCTGAACACCGTCACCGGCGTGATCAGCGGCAAACCCACCGCCACCACCCCGGTCGGCGGCACCACCGTGACGATCTCGGCCGAGAACCCCGCCGGCGCCGGCACCCTCGAGCTCGTGTTCACCATCGACGTGCCGCCCGCGAACATCTTCTCCGGCTCCGGCGCGGACCTGAACACCGCCGCCTCCTGGAGCTACGCCGCCGCGCCCACCGGCTCGGCCAGCACCGGTTCCTACACCGATGTGCTGCTCGCCTCGTCCGCCACCGCGCTGACGACCACGTCCGACCCGCTCTACTTCAAGTCGCTCAACGCCACCAACGGCTCCAGCTACACCCTCGGCTCCCTCCTCACGCCCGGCGCGACCACCTTCACCCGCTTCCGCCTCGGCAACACCGGCGCGACCGACTCGGTCGGCTTCTTCAACGCCGTCTCCGGCGTAAACGACGACCTCGTCCACCTCGCCAACGGCTCGAACCTGACCATCGAGCCCACCAACCCGAACTCCGCCACGCCGAGCCAGGTCGAGCTGCGCAACAGCGGTAATCTCAACATCGCCGCCGGTTCCACCCTCAACATCCCCGCCGTCATCACCGGCGCCTTCACCCTCACCAAGACCGGCGCCGGCACCGCGACCTTAGGCGCGACAAACCTTTACACCGGCGGCACCGTCGTCGCGGCCGGCACCCTCAATGCCGACGCCCCCGCCGCCCTCGGCAGCGGCAGCAACACCGCCGTCACCGTGACCGGCGGCACTTTGGTCGTGAACAACGCGAGTGTGCTCGGCGAGGGCCTGGCCAACCTGCCCCGCCTGACCATGACCGGCGGCACCGTGCGCGCCGCGGTCGACGTGACCCTCAACCGCTCCACCGCCACCAGCAACGCGTCCGTCTTCAACGGCCCCGCCACCCTGAGCGTGGACGCCGGCAAGACCATGACGCTGTCGCGCGTGAACAGCACCGCACCCTCCACCGCCAACGTGATCAGCAAGGAAGGCGCCGGCACGCTCGTGCTCAGCGGCGGCGGCACCATCACCACCGTGCTCGGCGGCTACCGCATCAAGGCCGGCACGCTCGCCTACAAGACCACCGCCAACGGCGGCGCGGGCCTCGGCCCCGTCGTCCTCGATGGCGGCGAGCTCTACGTGCAAAAGGGCGCGAGCTCGACCGGCACCTACGGCGGCATGGCGCTCTACACCCTGAGCACCCTGCAAAACGGCACGATCACCTTCGATCCCCATCCCTCGTCCCAGAACACGGCCGAGCCGATCGATCCGGGCGCGGGCAACACGATGACGTTCAACCAGCTCATCGCCTCCGGCCAGACCCTCTCCCTCGTCAAGGGCCCCAACGCCACCTCCAGCGTCACCGTCCCCGGCACGCTCGATCCCGTGGTGAACTTCCGCTCCGCCGACCTCACCGGCACCACCACGCTCTCCGTCGCCTCCGAGATCGCCGCCTCGCTCCGCGGCGCCTCGGGCCCCGGCGGCCTGACCAAGACCGGCGCCGGCCGCCTCGCCCTCGGCGACGCGGGCCTCACCGACATCACCGCCTCGGTGAACATCGCCGTCACCGGTGGCGTGATCTCCACCCTCACCCCCGTCATCTCCGGTCTCGGCTACACCTCCGCCCCGGTCGTCACGATCACCGACTCCACCGGCAGCGGCGCGACCGCCACCGCCGTGCTGACCGGCGGTCGCGTGACGGCCGTCACCATCACCAACGGCGGCACCGGCTACTCCTCCGCCCCGGTCGTCACCATCGCGGCCCCGCCCGTCGCCTCGATCCCCAACAGCTACACCGGCGCCACCACCGTGAGCGCGGGCACCCTCGCCATCAGCGGCTCGCACTCCTCCGCGATCACGGTCGCGAACGGCGCGAGCCTCGAGTTCACCCTGAACGACGGCCTCAGCCCCGTCGCCGCCTCGACCGCCGCCCTCACCCTCGCCTCCGGCTCGACCGTGTCGATCGTCGGCACCCCGGTCGACGGCACCACCTACACCCTGTTGAACGCGACCGCCATCACCGGCACCCCCGTGCTGGCCGCGCCCGTCGCGGGTTTCAGCCTGGTGAAATCAGGCGGCCTCCTGCTCCTCCAGCCCGGCGCCGCCGGAGATAACGAGGCCCCCGTCATCGCCTCCCCCGCGCCCGTCTCGGTGGATTGGGGCTCCAGCTACACCGACGTCGCCCCCACCGCGACGGACAACGTCGACAGCTCGGTCACGGTCACCACCAGCGGCACGGTGAACACCGCCAAGCCCGGCGCCTACTTCCTGACCTACAACGCCACCGACGTCGCCGGCAACCCCGCCACGCCCGTCACCCGCACCGTGACCGTGACGATCGCGAACGCCACCACCGCCGGCGCCGACGGTTACTCGCCGCTCCTCAAGTATGCCCTCGGCGCGAACAGCCCGACCGACACCGTGCAGGCCCCGGTCACCACCGCCACCGCCACCTCGATCTCCATCACCGCCGTCATTCGCACCAATGACTCCGGCCTGACGGTCACCGGCGAGGCCGTCACCGATCTGGTGGCCGGCACGTGGGGCACCGGCGGCACCGTCACCGTGACCACCGCCGCCGACCAGACCAACCTGCCCGCCAACTGCGTGCGCCGCGTGTTCACCGTCAACCTCGACGGCGCGGCCCGGAAATTCCTCCGCCTGAAGGCCGTCGGCTCCTTCTAAGCCCGCGT
>JAIXVP010000011.1 GCA_027482905.1 Opitutaceae bacterium | reverse complement strand
CACCGGCGCCCTCACCGTGGGCGGTTCCGGCCTGGGCATCTTGAGCCTCCAGGCTCCCAACACCTTCAGCGGCGGCCTCACCCTCAGTCCCGGCGGCTCGCTGAAGATCGGCGGCTCCCTCAACGCCGTCGGCTCCGCCATCATCTCCACCGCCGTCGGCACCGGCCCCTTGATCATCAACGGCGGCAGGATTTTCGGCGGCAGCGACACCGCCTCCGCCACCGTAACGATCAATTCCGATTTCACCGTCAACGTCGGCACCAATTCAAACAACGCCCGCCTCGGCCTCGGCGGCGGCATCAACCTCGGCGGCGTCGAGCGCAAGATCACCCTCGGCCGCACCAACACCACCGCCTCGGGCGCGATCACCAACAGCAGCTTCCGCTTGGTCACCGTGGTGGCAGGCGCCGTGACCGGCCCCGCCACCTCCGTATCAAATGGAACCCTTCGCTTCGCCGCCGAAGAGTCCGCCATCACCAACAACCTCTGGGTCGGCGTCGCCTTCCAAGGCGCGGCCAGTTTCCCGGGAAACACCAGTATCATCCTTGGCAACCGCATCGTCACCACCACCGGCACCAGCAACCATTTTGGCTTAGCGAACACCACCACCGCACCGACCCTCACGGTTGAAACCGGTGCGATCTTTAACACCAGCGACGGCGGCGCGGCGACCCGCAGCAGCCAAATCGCCGGCCTTAATGGCGACGGCGTGATCACCAATTTCGACACCGACGGCGCCGCGACCAATGGGAACATCTCCGCCATAACGATCGGCAACAGCAACGCCAGCGGCACCTTCACCGGCCGCATCCTGAACGGCGCCACCGCCAACACCGATCTCGCGCTCAATCTCACCACGGCTCCCTCGGTGGACAGCGTCGTCAGCATCACCAAGACGGGCACCGGCACTCAAATCCTTTCCGGCGCAAATAAATACACCGGCAATACCGCCATCAACGCCGGCAAGTTGATCACCACCACCGCCTCCGACCACACTCTCGGCTCCGGCACTTACGATACCGGCCTTTACACCGTCGCATCCAACGCGACTCTCGGCGTGAGGGTCCATCAAGCCGGCTCAAGCCTGAAACTGAAGGGGCTCACGTTCGGCACCGCCGTGTCCAGCGCCAGCACCCTCGAACTCGACCTCGCCAACCAAGGCAATCCGACCGCTCCCCTGATCAACAATGCCGGCGCCCTCGCGGTGAACGGCGCCGTCACCGTCAATGTGATCGGCAGCAGCGGCGCCCTCACCCCCGGCACCTACACCCTGGTCGCTTCGGCCGGACGTTCCGGCGCGGGCTCGTTCACGCTCGGCTCCCTCCCCGTCGGCGTCACCGCCACCCTCGAGGAATCCGGCAACAACCTGAACCTCGTCATCACCAATGTGAACCTGTCCTACCAGTGGACCGGCTCCACCAACGGCACCTGGAACACCGGTGGCGCCAACCTCAACTGGACGCTTGGCGGCGCCAACTCCGCCTACTCCGATGCCACCGCCCGGGATGTTCTCTTCGACGACAGCGCGACCGGCACCACCAACATCGATCTGACGAGCCTCGTCACCCCGAAATCCACCACCATCGCCTCCTCCACCCTCGCCTACTCCATCTCCGGCACCGGCGGCATCGGCGGAACGGGCGCACTCAGCAAGTCCGGCTCGTCCGTTCTCACCCTCGCCACGGCCAACACCTACTCCGGCGGCACCAACGTCACCGACGGCACCCTGAACGTCACCGGCACCCTCGCCGACTCCGGCGCGGTCACGGTCAATGGCGGCACCGCCACCTACACCGTCGGCTCGAACGACACCGTCGGCGCGGTGACCCTCACCAGCGGCACCATCAACGGCTCCGCCACGCTGTCGCCTGCCTCCGTCGCCGCCGCCACCGGCACCATCAGCGCCAGCCTCGGCGGCTCCGCCAACGTTACCAAGACCGGCACCGGCAACCTCACCCTCTCGGGCGCCAGCACCTATACCGGTGTCACCAACGTCTCCCTGGGCACCATTACCCTGGGTAACGCCCAGGCCCTCGGCTCCACCGCCGGTGGCACCGTGCTCGCCGCCAACACCTCGACCACGGGAACCTCCATCATCCTCCCCGACGGACTCACCGTCACGGGCGAGACCATCTCCATCGGCGGCCTCGGCAACGGCTCCCGCGGCGTCATCCGCGTCGCCTCCGGCTCCGCCACCTGGGCAGGCGATGTCGTGATCGACAACAGCTCCGGTCTCGAGGCCCGCCTCGGCGGCTCGACCACGTCGACCTCCGGATCGAATGTCACGCTGACCATCAGCGGAGTCATCAGCGGAGGCAGTTCCAGCCTCCCCGCCGGCACCACCGCCGCCGCCATCCGCTCGAACTCCGCAGCCGACACCATCGTGCTCAGCGGTGCCAACACCTACGCGGGCGATACCGGATTGTGGGCCGGCATACTTCGCCTCGCCGGCGGCGACAACCGCCTGCCCGTCACCACCCGCCTGATCACCAACTCGTTCACCGGCCTGGCCATCAAACTCGACTTGAACGGCACCAGCCAGCAACTCGCCGGCCTGCTCGACTCCGACGCGGCCTCGCTGACCGGCAGTCTGACCACCATCACCAACGAGAGTGTCACCGCCTCCGTGCTCACCGTCGCGAACGCAGACACCAACGAGTTCACCGGCCCCGTCACTGGCAACCTCTCCCTGGTGAAGTCCGGCGCCGGTTCGCTCACCTTGAGCGGCACCCATGCCTACGCCGGCGGCACCACCGTCAACGCCGGCACCCTCGCCTTCGCCCAGACCGGCCTCGCCGACTCGGCCGACGTGCGCATCAACGGCGGCATCCTCGCCCTGAACTACGGCGGCACCGACACCGTGCACGCCCTCTACGTGAACGGCGTGCTCCAACCCGCCGGCGTCTACGGCGCCACCGGCTCCGGCGCCGCCATCATCAACGATAGCCTGTTCTCCGGCTCGGGCACGCTCACCGTCACCACCGGCGCCGTCACCGATCCCTACGCCGTCTGGGCCGCCGGCTACAACTTCAACGGCGGCGACTCCACCGCCTCCGGCGATCCCGACAAGGACGGCTTCAACAACCTGCTGGAGTGGGTCCTCGCCGGCGATCCCACCATCAGTGACGCCGCCGCCACCGGCGTGTCGATCGTGAAGGACGCCACCTACCTGAACCTCTTGTTCGAGCGCTCCGACTCCAGCGAGTCCGCCGTCACCCTGGAAGCCCGCTGGGGCACCGACCTGACCAACTGGACCAACGTCACCGTCGGCGCCGCCACCGCCGCCGCCGATGCCAACGGCGTAATCGTCGACGTGGTCGAAAACGGCGCCGCCGCCGACTCCGTCACGGTGCGCATCCCGCTGGCCCGCGCCTCCGGCGGCCGCCTCTTCGGCACCCTCCGCGCCACCAGGAACTAAGTTCGTTCCGGGATTCCATCCCCGCTCGCCGGGCTCCGTTGCCAAAGCTCGGAGCCCGGCTTTTTTTTCCCCCACCTCGCGCCTCACCCCATGCGATCCGCCCTCGCCCGCCTCTTTTCCCTGGCCCTCCTGCTCCCCGCCGTCGCCCCCGGCGCAGAGCAGCGCAGTCTGGCCGTTGCCGCCGACACCTATATCCAACGCGGCAGCACGGCCAACTTCGGCGCGTCCACCACCTTCCTGGTGAAACGTGATTTCGCCGCCACCGCCGGCGGCACCGACCGCATCGGCTACCTCCGCTTCACCGCCCCCACGCCGACCCCCACCGCCACCGCCGCCAGCCTCGTCCTCACCATCACGTCCTATCCCGGCGACACCAACGGCCCCTTCGCCTTCGAGATCTTCGGCCTGCCCGACGGTCACCCCGACGAGGCCTTCGACCCCGCGACGCTGACCCACGCCACCGCCGCCAACGGCTCCACCACCGCCCCCGGCTCCTTCAATCCGACCGGCCTCGTCTCGCTCGGCGTAATCTCCCCCGCCGCGACCACCACGCCCCAGACCCTGACGCTGTCCACGACCGCCCTGCGGGATTTCATCGCCCAAAACACCAACACCCACCTCGCCTTCGCCGTCCTGCGCCAGACCCCCAACGGCAGTCTCCCCTCCTTTTTCGCCTCCAGCGAGGCCTCCTCCTTCGCCCAACGCCCCACCCTGCTCGTCCTCCTGCCGGACGGCGCCCTGCCCGCCACCGCGACCGCCAGTTCCACCCTCGGCACCGACACCGCCGCCCTCGCCGTGGACGGCGATTTCACCACGCGCTGGACCGCCGCCGCCGACACGAACTCCGCCACCACCCGCTCTCTCACCCTCGACCTCGGCGCCAGCGTGTCCGTGAACCGGTTCACCTTCACCGTTTATCAACACGGACGCACCCTCCGCCTCGAGCGCTCCACCAACGGCACCAACTGGACCACCGTGGCGTCCGGTTTTCGCACCGGCACCGACAGCTCGGTCAACACCGCCCAGGCCCCCATCACGCGCTACTTCCCGTCTGTCAACGCCCGTTACCTCCGCCTCTCCAGTCTCGGCGGCGTGTCCGGCGCGAGTTTCTCCGTCCGCGAGGCCGCCGCCTACCTCGACGCCGCCGCCACGCCCACCCTCACCCGCCTCGCCAGTCTTACGACCTCGGTCGCGGCTCTCACCTCCACCGTCCCGACCGAACAACTACGCCGCGTCGTCCTCGACGTCGCGCTCGAACGCGCCCAGGCCGCCTTGAACGCGTTCGACCTCACCCTCGCCAATCAGCTCCTCGGCGACGTCCAGACCACCCTCGCCGCCTCCGCCGCGACCCTCGCCACGCCCGCCACCGGCGTGCCCAACCTCGCCGTCCTCCGCCCGCTCGACCCCACCGCCGCGAGCACCGCCACCAACCCCTACCTCGCCCGCCTCGTCGCCGGCATCGACCTCGCCACCGCCTCCGCCGAGACCCGTGTCTGGGAGAAAAACACCGCGACGTGGAACGAGTTCGCCGACTTCAGCTTCGCCCGCACCACCGGCGCCGAGCTCGACACCCTCTTCTGGCTCTTCGCCCACCCCTCCAGCCCCCGCCGCCACAACGCGGAGATCCTCCGCCGCACCCTGCGCCGCGCCTACGCCTACCTCGACGCCATCGCCGTCCACGGGGGCAACCTGAACGCCTCCCAGCTCGCCAGCTTCTACGACGATTTCGCCATCGGGCCCGCCTCCCAGCCCTTCCGGGAACTGCTCTCGCTCTACCCCGACCTCGTCCCGCCCAACCAGAAAGCCCTCTGGCAACAAGCCATGATCATAGCCGGCGACAAACTCTACGCCACCTACCGCGACCGCCCCGCCACCTGGGTCAACACCGACGTCGCCATCTCCTGCGAGTTG
>JAIXVP010000007.1 GCA_027482905.1 Opitutaceae bacterium | reverse complement strand
GTCGCCGTGGCCTCGCACCTCGAGGGCCATCCGGACAACGCCGCCGCCGGCCTGCTCGGGGGGGTCTGCGTCGCGCGCTGCGACCCGGTGAAAAACGACTACCTCGGCACGATCCGCGTCGTGGTTCCGCCGACCCTGCGCTTCGTGGTGGTGTCGCCCTCGGTGGAGTTGTTGACCAAGGAATCGCGCGGCGTGCTGCCCGCCACGCTCCCGTATTTCGACGCCGTTCGTAGCATCAACGCCGCCGCCTACCTCGTCGCCGCCTTCGCCACCGGCGACCACGCGCGGCTGCGCGACGCGGCGGGCGACTTCATGCACGAGCCCTACCGGCTGCCGAAAATCCGGGGCGGACGCGAGGCCATCGCGGCGGGCCTCGCCGCCGGAGCGCTGACCGGCTGGCTGAGCGGCAGCGGCTCGAGCGTGCTCTGCGTCGCCGACGCGGTGTCCGCCCCGTCGGTCGGCGCGGCCATGGTCGCGGCCTTCGCGGCGGCCGGCGTGCCCGCCGAGGCACGCGATTTGGCGGCGGATAACGTCGGCTACGTCGTCGAGGGCTGAGCCCGCCCGCGCCCGGGTTTCCGGTCATGCTGCACGTCGTCCTGTATTGCCCCGAGATCCCGCAGAACACGGGCAACATCGGCCGCATGTGCGCGATCACCCGGTCGCGGCTGCACCTCATCCACCCGCTCGGCTTCAAGATCACCGACGCCGCGCTCCGCCGCGCCGGCATGGACTACTGGTTCTCGCTCGACGTCCACCAGCACGCCGACTGGGCCGCGTTCAAGGCCAGCCCGCACGCGCCGGCGCGGCTCTGGTTGATCGAGACCGGGCCGACGCGCACGATCTGGGACGCCCGTTTCGCCGACGGCGACGGCCTCGTCTTCGGCAACGAGGGCCACGGTTCCCCGGCCTGGCTGTATGAGGAATTCGGCGACGAGCGCAGCCTGACCATCCCGCAGGCGAACACCGAGCTGCGTTCGCTCAACCTCAGCACGGCGGCCGGCGTGGCCGTTTACGAGGCGCTGCGTCAGACCGGCATGCCGGCCTGAGTGGCCCCGTCCGGTCCGAGTCGAACCTCGCTCAGGCGATGGCGGCGAGGCGCTCGACGGTTTCCGCCGCGACCACGCGCTCGATGTCGAGCAGGGTTTTGACCACGCCCTTTATCTTGGCGAGGCCGAGCAGGTAGGAGGTGTCGATGCGCGCGCCGAATTCCGGCGTCGGCTCGATCTCGGCGCCGGTCAGGTTCACGACCTCCTCGACCGAGTCGACCACCAGGCCCATCTGCACGTTGCGGCCCGCGCCCACGCCGATTTGCACCACCACGATACAGGTGCGTTCGGCGACCTCGGCCTTGAGCCCGAACTTGATTCGCAGGTCGATGACCGGGATCACGCGACCGCGCAGGTTGATCACGCCCTTCACAAAGGCCGGCATCTGGGGCACGGTGGTGATTTTCTGGAGGCGGATGATCTCGCGGACCTTGAGGACGGCGATGCCGTAAGCCTCGTTGTCGAGGACGACGGTCAGGTATTTGCCGGCGAGGCCGGCGGTTTCTTGGACGGCGGAGGTGCTCATGGAAACGGTGGGTGGGTGAAAAAACAGTCCGAGCCGAAAGGATGGAAGGGGCTCCGTTCGGTATATCGGCGCGACGGGCCCGGGCTTGAGCTTTCGCGCTGAAATTCCCGGTTAAGGCTCGATGGCGATGTGTCGTAGTGAAAACAGCCAGAACCCTCCTGTGGGGCGCGGCGAGTCCCCCATGCCCCTTCCGGCCACCTCCTTCACCCTTATCGACGACCTCTTCAGCCGCCTCGCCGGCGAATCCATCTTTGCACAGCCCGGCAACGACGAGGGCTTGGTGCCCTCGTTCAGTCTGCTCGGCGAGATCATCGGCCACGCCGCCCAGGCCCCGGAGTTGACCGGTCCGTTGCAGGCCCTGCTGGACCGGCTCGACGCGTTGCTGAGCGAGGCGAAGCCCTTCGACGCCGCCGCCGTGGAGCATTTGCGCCAGGTTGTCGCCTGGTTGCCCGCCGCGTTGGCCGGCGCGCGCCGTGAACAACGTATCGCCGACGAGTCCGCCACGCTCCCGCCGCCCGAGCCGGTCTTCCCGCCCGCGGCCGTCATGCCCTCCGGCGCGTCATCCGCCGCGACCACGTCGTGTTCGGAGGAGTTGCTGGATCTGCACATGGAGGAGAACCGCGAGCTGCTGGGCGAGTTCCACGCCGAGGCCCTCGACCACCTGCAGCAGATCGAGGCCGCATTGCTCGTGCTGGACGGCAATCCGACCGACCGCGACGCGCTGAACGGCCTCTTTCGATCCTTTCACACCATCAAGGGTGTCTCGGGGTTTCTGCATCTCGGCCCGATGCACCGCCTAACCCACGAGGTCGAGTCGCTGCTCGACCTCGCCCGCACCGACCGCCTGCGGCTGACCCCGCCCATCATCACCGAGATCCTGCGCAGTCGCGACGCCATCCAGGAGATGGTGCGCCAGATCACCGTCGCGCTTGAGCAGGGGACCTCGCCCGACCGCATCGTGCCCGTGAATGAATTGATCGCCGCCGTCCGGGCCATGGCGCACGGCGGCTCCGTCGCGTCGCCCACGCCGGTCCTCGTGGCGGCCACCGAGCCCGTCAAAGCCGTCACGCCCCCGGCCGCCGCCGTCGACGGAGACGTCGCCGTGAAGTCGGCCGAGCCCGCGGCCGCCCCGACCGGAACAACCGCCGTCGCGTCGTCGCCCGCCGCCGACCACGGCGCGTCCCGGGGCGTGGCCACCTCCTCGGTGCGCGTGAACACGGAGAAGCTGGACTCGCTGGTCGATGTGGTCGGCGAGTTGGTGATCGTGCAGAGCCAGTTGCAGGAATCCGCCCGGGCCTACGAAACCGGGGCGAGCCCGTTGACCCGCAACCTCGCCCAGCTCGGGCGCATCACCAAGGAGCTGCAGCTCACGGCCATGTCTCTTCGCATGGTTCCGATCAAACCCACCTTCCAACGCATGGAGCGGTTGGTCCGCGACCTTTCGCGCGATATCGGTAAACCGGTTGTTTTCGAGACGCGAGGGGAGGAGACGGAGATGGATCGAACGGTGGTGGAGGAGATCGTCGATCCCCTCGTCCACATGGTCCGCAACTCGCTCGACCATGGAATCGAGGCGACGGAGCGCCGGCGCGCGGCGGGCAAGCCCGAGCAGGGGCGGCTGCGACTGGCGGCCTACCACGAGGGCAGCAACCTGGTGATCGAGCTCGCCGACGACGGCCAGGGCATCGATGCCGCGCGCGTGCTGGCCAAGGCCCGGGCCCAGGGTCTCGTGCCCGCCGGGGCCAACCCGTCGCCCGACGAGGTGGTGCATCTGATCTTCCTCCCGGGCTTCTCGACCGCCGAAAAGGTCACCGCCGTGTCCGGCCGCGGCGTCGGCATGGACGTGGTGAAGCGCAACATCGAGCGACTACGCGGCCAGATCCAGATCGAGACCCACCCCGGCAAGGGGACCACCTTCCGTATCCGCCTGCCGTTGACCACCGCGATCATCGACGGCCTGCTGGTCCGCGTCGGACCGGACCGTTTCATCCTGCCCACCATCACGGTGCAAATGGCGCTGCGTCCCGTGGCCTCCATGCTCGCGCGGGTGCAAGGCCGCGGCGAGGTCCTCGACCACCGCGGGCGCATCCTGCCGCTGCACCGTCTCCACGAGCGCTTCGGCATCGAGGGCGCGGTGCGCGACGCGGTGGACGGCATCGTCGTCATCGTGGAGACCGGCGGCAAGTCCTACGCCCTGCTCGTGGACGAGTTGCTCAACAAGCAGGAGGTGGTGATCAAAAATCTCGGCGGCTTCCTCCAAAATCTGCCCGGCGTGGCGGGCGGCGCCATACTCGGCGACGGCACCATCGCCCTCATCCTCGATCCCGCCTCGCTCTGTTCGCGCTGAAATCGCCCCGCATGACCACCCTCGACGACGTCTGCCGCCGCGCCCGGACCCTGCCTTGCTCCCCCGCGCTGCTTCCGCGGCTCGTCGCCTTGCTGGAGCGACACGACACCGAGCTGGACGAGCTCGCCCAGCTCATTCAGGTGGACCCGGCGCTCGCCGCCGCGACCGTGCGCATGGCCAACTCGGCCTATTTCGGCGCGGCCAACCCGGCGGCGACCGTCGCCGAGGCGGTTCTGCGCCTCGGCGTGCGCGAACTCTACCGGCTCGCCGCGCTCTCGCTCACCGCGCGCTGGATGGAGATCGAGGTCGACGGCTACCGTTGGGAGGCGGGAGACTTTTGTCGCGCTTCGCTGATCAAGGCGGTCGCGGCGGACACCCTCGCGCGCCGCACCGGCGCGGTCGATCCCGACCTCGCCTACACCTGCGGACTGGTGCACGAGATCGGCAAGCTCGCCCTGGCTTTTTCCTGTGGTGCGCGTTTCCCCGCGATCCGCGCCCGCCGGACGGAGTTGGGCGGCACCTGGCTGGAGGCCGAGACGGACGTCCTCGGATTCAACCACGCCGCCGTCAGCGCCCGGCTGCTCTCCGAGTGGCGTTTCCCCGAGGCCTGCGTGGCGGTGGCGGCACACAACCCGCCCGACGCCGCGATCCCCGCCGCGCACCGAGCGCTGGCCGCGCATGTGCACGCCGCCCAGCATCTGGCGGCGAGTTTCGGCGCGGGACAGGGCGAGGACGCCTTTCTCTACACGCTGGAATCCGCTTTATTGGATGCACACAGCCTCGGCGCGTCGGTGCTCGAGGCGGCCCTGCCCGACATCCTCGAGCGCGCTTCGCGTTTGCTCCACGAGAAGCTTTCGACCGGCCGGATCGTGTTTTGACCCTTCGTGACGTCGGCTCGATAGCGAGTCCGGCCACGGGACTGGTTCGCCGTGGCTGACGGGCCTCGGGCTCTCTCTCAGCCCAGCGCAACCTCGTAGGTTCGTTCGGGCAGTTTGGCGGTCAGCACCCCCGTGCCGATGTTCAGGTGCAGGGTGCGGTTGACGAAGCCGCCCACGTCCTCCCCCGCCGAGCGGCAGCCGTAGACCGCGAGGAGGCGGCGCACGGCGATGATGTTGCGCTCGCCGATCTTAAAACTGTCCGGGCCGGATAACACCGACGCCCCGCCGGCCACGTAGGTGCGGGTGCGCGGGCGTTGGGCGCGGATGCCGGCGAGGGCGTTGAACAAGGCGGGGATGCCGGTGTCGGCGAACATCGCCGGTTGCCCGACGGCCTTCTCGGGCGAAAGGTTGGAATCCGGCAACATCAGGTGCAGCAATCCGCCTGCCTTGGCGACGGGATCGTAGGCGATCACGCCGATGCAGGAGCCGAGCGCGAAGGTGCTGAGCGTTATCTGGGCGGAGTTGGCGACCGCGAATTCCGCCACGCCGACGACGGTGCGTTGCGCGAAAAGGCCCGCGAGGGTGGGGGAGCCGGCCATGGGTCAGGAGTAGACCAGCAGGCGCTGGGTGAGAGGTGTCATGAGATTGTGGCTGCGGATCTTCGAGATCGTGCCCGGGCTGAGCGACTGTCCCTCGCCGACCAGCAGCATCCCGTGCGGGCTGTAGAGTCCGCCCGCCAGCACCATGCCGGGACGCAGATCGTCGAGCATGATCTCCCTCACGCTGCGGGGCAGGGGACTCAGCCGGGCGGTGGTCCGGAAAAGCCGGACCGCCTCCGGATCGAGCGCGAGGCCCGCCTGGGAGGTCACCTCCTCGAGGGCCTGCTCGGAGGGGCGTCCGCATTCGACGAACCAGACCGCCACCGCGAGGCAGCGCGCGGTCCACGGAATGGACTGCCCGGCCAGTCCGTCCGGGTAGCCGCCGCCGTCGAAACGTTCGTGGTGGGCGCGTATGGTTTCGCCCACCTGGCTGCGGCTGTCGAGATGACCGGCCAGGGTCTGGCTGTAGATCGGATGGCTGTGGATGCCGGAGAGTTCGCGCTCGGTCAGGCGCGAGGGATCGCGGCGGAAGGTGCGCAGGACTTCGCGCGAGACGCCGATCAGGCCCAGGTCGCAGATCCACGCGCTGGTCTTCAACACGTGGCGTTCCTCGTCCGTGAAGTGTTCCGAGGCGCACATCTGCCGCGCCACGGTCGCGATCGCCTGGGTCTGCCCGGCGAGGTAGGGGTCGTAGGTGGCGAGGATGCGGCTGCACAGCTCGAGCGAGTGGTCGTAGCGCCGCCCCAGCTCCTGGTTGACCTCATCGAGCGAGCGCCGCTGGGCCTCGAGCCGGGTGATTTGGTCGGCGAGCGCGGTGTTGGCGTCGGTCAGGCGGCGGTTCAGCTCCGAGGATTCGACGAGGAGGCGCTGGTTCTGGGTCAGCAGCTCGTGGCGGTTGACGGCGTTGCGCACCGTGGCGAGCAGCTCCTCCCGCAGCCAGGGCTTGGCGATGAATCGGTAGATCTCACCCCGGTTTATGGCGTCGACCAGGGTGGGAAGCGACAGCACGGCGGTGACCAGCACGCGTGTCGCGTGGGGCTGGATACGCTGACATTCCACGAGGAAATCCAGGCCGGTCATGTCGGGCATCACGTGGTCCGAGATGACGACGCCGAAGGCGCGCTGGCGCAGCAGGGCGAGGGCGTGCGAGGCGTCGCCCACGGTCACCACGTGGTAGCCCTGGCGCTCGAGGATCTCCTTCAGCGCGGCGAGGATGCGCGGCTCGTCGTCCACGACGAGGAGCGTTTTGGAGGTCGGATCTTCAGGCGCGGGCATGGGTGGGCGGGGTGGTGTGGCAGAGGCGGACAAGGTGTTCGGCGACGGCGTCGAGCGGGAGCTGGCGCTCCGCGCCGCCCTGCTCCCAGGCTTCGCGCGGCATGCCGTAGACGACGCTGCTCGCCTCGTCCTGGGCGAAGGTGGCCGCGCCTCCTCGACGCAGGCGCAAGAGTCCCTCGGCGCCGTCCTTGCCCATGCCGGTGAGCACCCCGGCTATGGCGCGCGGTGCCGAGGCCTCGGGCAAAGACTTGAACAGCACGTCGACGGCGGGCCGCTGGTGCCAGACCTGGGGCCCGGAGTTCAACTCCACACGGTGGCCGGCGCCGGTCCAGCGCACCAGCAGGTGGAAGTTGCCCGGCGCGACCAAGGCCAGACCCGGGGTCAGCATATCGCCGTCGGCCGCTTCGCGCACGGTGAACGCGCAGAGGGTGTTCAACCGGTCCGCAAAGGCCCGGGAGAACGTCGCGGGAATGTGCTGGACGATCGCGATGGGCGGCAGCCCGTCGGGCAGACGGACCAGCACCTCGCGCAGGGCCTCGGTGCCGCCGGTCGACGCCCCCAGCAGGATGATGCGGCGTGGATCGACGGGGCCCGACGCTGCCGCGAGCCGGGATGCCGGGATGATCGGCGTCGGCGCGACCGCGCGAACGGTCTCGCTTGTGGTGGACGGGACGGGCGTGGCGCCGAGGAGGGGCGCCTCCTGTCGGCGCAGACGGGCGCGGGCGGCGGCTTTCACGGCCAGTTGCAGACGTGGACCGAGTTCGCCGAAACTGTAGGGTCCGCCGGGCTTGGCCAGGACATCGACCGCTCCGAGCCGGAGCGCTTCGAGCGCCTGCTGCGAGCCGGCCTGGGTGAGCGAACTCATCACGATCACGGGCATGGGTCGCTCGCGCATGAGGATGCGGAGGAATGTGAGCCCGTCCATGCGCGGCATCTCGATGTCCAGGGTGATGACGTCGGGGGAAAGCTCCTCGATGCGGGTCTTGGCGACATACGGGTCGCCGGCGGTGCCCACGACCAGAATGGAGGGATCGTCGCGGAGGGAGTCCGTGACGGCTCGCCGGACGACGGCGGAGTCGTCCACCACGAGCACGCGGATGGGACGGGGCGGGGCCATGGGATCAGCGGAAGGGGGCCTGATAGGTCGCCGGCCGTATCATTTTTAAACCGTGGTCGATTCCGGTCAGGCTTTCGGAATGCCCGACCAGCAGGTAGCCGCCGGGCACGAGGCGGGCCTTGAGCCGGTTGATGAGCTCCTCCTGGGTGGCGCGATCGAAATAGATCATCACGTTTCTGCAGAGTATGATCTGGAACGGCTCCGTGAACGGCGGCGTTCCCTCGAGCAGATTCAGGCGACGGAAGGTGATCTGGGTGCGGATGGCGGGTTTGATCCGGTAGAATCCGGCCTGCTCGGCATAACCGGTTTGGAAATACGCCTTCACCATCGCGGGAGGGATGCGCGATACGGTCTCGGCCGGGTAGATGCCCGCCTCGGCGCGCGCGAGGATGCGGGTGGAGATGTCGGTGGCTTCGATCCGCCGGGGCCAGGCGACGGCGTGGGCGGCGCAGTATTCCTCCAACGCGATGGCCACGGAGTAGGGTTCCTCGCCGCTGGAGCACGCCGCGCTCCAGATCCGCAGCGCCGGCCAGCCGGCGGACTCCCGGCGCCTTACCAGGTCGGGCAGGATCACCTCGCGCAGGGCGGTGAAGTGGCCGTCCTCGCGGAAAAAGTAGGTGTGGTTGGTCGAGATGACATCGATCAAGTTGCCCAACTCGTCGGTCCCGGCGGGCGAGCGGAGCAGCTCGCAGTAATCTCCGACGGTGCTTCGTCCCGTGGCGCGCAGACGCTTGCCCAGCCGTGCGGCGACAAGCTCCTGCTTGTCGGGTCCGAGGTTGATGCGACTGTGGCGATAGACGATTTCGCGGATGAATTGGTAGTCGTTCGGACGCATGGTCTGCCTCGGGGGTTATCGACCCGCCCCGGGAAAAATGAACGACCCGCGGTTGGAATTACCCGCGTTTGGCCTCCGAGGCGCGTGCGGCAATTTTTGCCCGAGAGTCCGGGCGCGCTTGGGCGGAAGCTCCGTCCGTGGTTCGGAGATTTTTAATCGCATCGTCCACAATGCTTAGCGAGGGCGTGGAGCCGGCTGGCACCGTCGGTGCTAAACCAGTCGCGCAATGATCCAACCCGTGGCCAACTCCCTCAACTACCAGCTTGCGCGCAAGCTGCTGGATGCGTCGGTGCTGCGCCAGGAGGCGATCGCGACCAACATCGCGAACGCCGAGACGCCTGGCTTTCGCCGTTTGGACGTGTCCTCCGATTTCGCCTCCACCCTGCGCGCCCGTTTTGCCGACGGGTCCCGCCCCTCCGCCACCGATCTCCAGTCGCTCGCGCCCAAGCTCGCCGAGGACCCCTCCGTCCGCGCGGTCCGGCCCGACGGCAACAGCGTCGAGATCGAGAGCGAACTGCTCGCGATGAATCGCAACCACGTCGACCACGAGTTCCTCACCGATCTCGTGAGCCGCCACATCAAACAGCTCAAGATGGCCATCACCGGCCGCGTGGTCTGAACCCGCACCCACCATGGACCTTCTCTCCGGCATCTCCGCCACCTCCGGCGCGCTCAACGCCCAGCGCACGCGCCTGGACGTGATCGCCCAGAATATCGCCAACGCCCGCACCACCCGCGGCCCCGACGGACTGCCCTACCAGCGCCGCGTGGTCAGTTTCGAGAACGAGCTGCTGCGCTCCACCGGACCCGATGGACGCGCGAACAACGGTCTCTCCTCGGTTCGCGTCGCCGGCGTTTCGGTCGATACCACGCCGGGCCAGCGCATCAACGACCCCGGCCATCCCGACGCCGACGCGCAAGGCATGGTCACCCTGCCCAACGTCAACCTCGCCTTCGAGATGGTCGACCTCATCACCGCCTCCCGCGCCTACGAGGCCAACCTCTCCGTCGCCAAGAACTCCCGCCAGATGGCGATGAAGACGCTCGAAATCGGCCGCTGAGCCCACCTGACCCGCCACCGGTTTTCTCCACGCCATGCTCTCCGTCGCCTCCACCTCTTCGCTGACCGCCCGCGCCCTCCAGTTCCAGCCCGAGGTGGATCGCGTTCGCTCGCCGGGCCTGGACAAACCGAGCGGCGCGTCGGCCGCCGGCGGCGATTTCGGCGCGGTGTTCGAGAAGATGGTGAACGACGTCGAGACGCGTCAGGCCGACGCGTCCGAAGTCACCCGCTCCGTGCTGCTGGGCGACAACCCCAACCTGCACCAGAGCGTGATCGCGATGCAGGAGGCCTCCCTTTCGTTCAGCCTGATGGTCGAGGTGCGCAACAAGGTCGTGGAGTCCTACCAGGAACTGATGCGCATGCCGGTCTGAACCGGCTTCCGCGCCCCGCCCGCCCGTTTGACCGTTTTCCCGTATCCGATTTCCCGCTCTTCAAGAAATGAAACCCTTCGCCCAGTCATTGCTCGCCCTCTGGCGCGAGCTCGGCCTGAACCAACGCGTGTCCCTGATCGTGGCCGCCCTCGCGGTCGCCGGCGTCGTCACCGGCCTCGTGGTCTGGTCCCGCCAGCCCGACTACCAGCTGCTCTACGGACGGCTCGCCGAGAAGGACGCCGCCGCGATCGTCTCGTCCCTCCAGGCCCAGGGCATCAAGCACAAGGTCATGGGCGGCGGCGGCACCATCTACGTGCCCGCCGACCAGGTCCACCGTCTGCGCATGGAACTCGCCGGCAAGGGCCTGCCCGGCGGCGAGGGCGTGGGTTTCGAGATCTTCGACAAAGGCCAGTTCGGCCTGAGCGACTTCGTGCAGCGCACCAACTACAACCGCGCGATCCAGGGCGAACTCGCCCGCACCATCGCCCAGCTCGACGGCGTGGCGTCCGCCCGCGTCATGATCGTGCAGCCCGAGAACCGCCTCCTCCTCACCGACCAGGGCATCAAGCCCACCGCTTCGGTCTTCATCGAGGTCAACGGACGGCTCGAGACCGAGGCGGTCAACTCCATCCGCCACCTCGTGGCCAACTCCGTCCAGGGTCTTTCACCGGACGAGGTCGCCGTCGTGGATCAACGCGGCCGCGTCCTCTCCGCGAATTTGAAGGAGGATCCTCTGCTCGGCAGCGCCTCCAGTCTCATCCGCTACCGGCAACAGGTGGAGGACTATTTCGTCGCCAAGATCGAGGGCATGTTGACCCCTGTCCTCGGCCCCGGCCAGGCGGTGGTGCGGGTGTCGGCCGAGATCGACAACGAGACCGCCACGCTGGTCGAGGAGCGCTTCGACCCGGAGAGCGCGGTCATCCGCAGCCAGACCAACACCGAGGACACCAACAGTTCCACCGAGTCGAAGCGCGGCGGCACCGTCGGTGTTACCGGCAACACCCCGCCCGCCCCGGGCGCGGCCGCCCCCGCCGCCGAGGAGCGGCCCAACGTCACCAACGCGCAGAACCGGAAAAACCAGACCGTCAGCTACGAGATCAACCGCACCACGAGCAACGTGAAGCGCAACCCGGGCGGCATCAAATCGCTCACCGCCGCCGTGTTCATCGCCGCCCGCCCGCCCGCCGCCGAGGGTCAGCCTTCCACCGCCCGCACCCCCGCCGAACTGGACGCCCTGCGCCGCACCGTGCTCAACGCCCTCGGCCTCAAGCCCGCCGCCGGTCAGAATCTGGAAGAGTTGGTTACCCTTCAAGAGACCCCTTTCCAGCCGGTCGTGATCGATGAGAGCGTGGCCAAGCTCGCCACCGAAACCCGCATCCAGGGCTGGGTCGGCGCGGCCTCGCGCTACCTGTCGACCGCCATCGCCATCGGGGCGCTCTTGTTGTTCTACCGCATGCTGCGCGGCCAGCGGGTCGAGCCGGTGCCGGTCGAGCTGCTCACGCCCGTCACGGCCAACGCCGCACGCAACAACGGTCCGGCCGTGTTCACGCCCGAATTGTTGAACGAGTTGATCCGCCAGAAACCCGCCAACGTCGGCACCGCCCTGCGCGATTGGGTGGGCACGAAACGCAACTGACCGCGCCCCGCTGAACCGCCCCGCCCGCGCCCTCCGCACCAAACGCCATGGCCGATCTCGATTACGAAAAACTTTCCCGCCCGCAGAAGCTCGCGGTTTTCCTTATCGTGGTCGGTCCTGAATCCGCGGCCGAGGTGCTGCGGCATTTCGAGGACTCCGATCTCGAGCTCGTCTGCCGCGAGATGGGGCAGCTGACCGTCATCCCGGACGCGGCCCGGGTCGCCGCGCTGGAGGAGTTCACCCCGGTCATCGGCGACGGCCTCGCCTGCACCCTGGGCGGCCTCGATTACGCCCGCCGCACGCTCGAGCTTACCAAGGGCGAATACAAGGCCTCG
Organism: Opitutaceae bacterium; assembly: GCA_027482905.1. Lineage (GTDB taxonomy): Bacteria > Verrucomicrobiota > Verrucomicrobiia > Opitutales > Opitutaceae > IMCC26134_A. Next base: position 7,191 of record JAIXVP010000007.1, on the reverse strand, counting down.
CTCATGCTCAGCCGCGTCGGCGCGGAGGCCGCCACCACCTCGTCCGAGGTGATGAGCGACATCGCCGAAATGGAAGGTCGCCAGATCTACAATCTGCTGAAGGACGAGCAGCCGCAGACGGTCGCCTTTCTGCTTTCGCACCTCGCCTCGGGCAAGGCGGCGGAGGTTTTTATGATGTTGTCGGGCGAGATGCGCGAGGAGGTGATCGAACGCCTTGGCACGATCGAGAGCACGCCGCGCGATCTGGTCGCGAAGATCGTGCGCAATCTCAGCCGCCACGTCTCCGGCAAGGCCAACCAGACCTACCAGGTGAGTGGCGGCGTGCGCTCGGTGGCCGACCTGCTCAACCATCTCGACAAGGAGAACTCGAAGAACCTGCTCGGTCGCATCGAGGAGCGGAATTCGGTGCTGGGCTCGGCGGTGCGCCGGAAGATGTTCAGCTTCGAGGATATCCGCCGCCTGTCCTCGTCCGACCTGCAACGCGTGCTTCGCGAGGTCGATTCCTCGCATCTGGCGGTGGCGATGAAGTCCGCCACCGAGTCGCTGCGCGAGAGCATCTACGGCGCGATTTCGAAGCGCGCGGCCGAGTCGCTGCGCGACGAGATCGGCATGCTCGGTCCGGTTCGCCTGAAGGACGTGGAGGTGGCGCAGGACGCCATCATCCAGGTTGTGCGCCGCCTGGAGGAGGACGGCTCGATCACGCTGGGTGACGGCGACGGTGCCATGGTCGCCTAACCGGCCCGTCTCCGCCATGGCCGTCCACCACCACGTTTTGCCTTTCGATCGCCCGCTCGTCGCGGTCCAGCCCACCGTCGGCGCGGAGCGCGTCCACACCGCCGCCGAGCTCCTCGCCGCGCGCGCGGCGGGTTATCAGGCCGGCGGTGACGCCGCCCGCGCCTTCAGCGCGCAGCAGTTGGTCGAGCTGCGGGCCGAGTTTCAGGCGCTCCAACACGGACTTTTCCAGGGGCTCATCGCGGCGCACGACCAGCTGCTCGGCGAGGTGCGCGCGGCCTTGCCCGAACTCACCGTGGAACTGGGCCGGCGCCTGCTGGCCGATTTCGTGCCGCCCCCCGAGTTGGTGGAGCGCCTTTGCCGCGCCGCGCTGGATCAACTTTATCCGGAGCGGGACGGTCTGGAGCTGGTGGTGTCGCCCAGCGACGCCGCCGCGCTAGACCGGCTCCAGCCCTCTTGGAACGTGCATTTTACAAATCTTCGCGTCACCATCGACGACACCCTCAACCCCGGCGACTGCCTCGTGCGCAGCCGCTTCGGTGTCACCGACGCCCGCGCCTCGGCCAAGGTCGACGCGCTCCGCCACGAGGTGCTCGGCCTATGAACGCGACCTCCGGCGTTTCCGATCTGGTCGAGACCCTGCGCAGCCAGGTGCGCCACTCCCCGGCGGTGCGCCGCCTCGGCCGGGTGGCGGCGGTGACCGGCCTGGTCATCGAGTCCGACGGCCCCAACGTGGGCCTGGGCGAACTCTGCCGGCTCAGCTCGGAGCGCGACGGCTTCGAGGTCATGGCCGAGGTGGTGGGCTTTCGCGGCGAGCGCGTGCTGCTCATGCCGCTGGGCGACACCGCCGGCCTGCATCCCGGTTGCCCCGTCGCGGCCTGCGACCGTCCGCCGCTGCCCGTGGCCGGCCCCGGGCTGCTTGGGCGGGTGCTCGACGCGCTCGGCCGCCCCTTCGACGACCGCGGGGCGGTGCCGCTCCACCGCGCGCCGGCCGGCGGCGGAAAACCTCCGCATCCGCTGCGCCGCCAACGCATCCGCGACCAGTTCCCCACCGGGGTTCGGGCCCTGGATGTATTCACCCCGTTCGGACGGGGCCAGCGTCTCGGCCTCTTCGCCGGCTCCGGCGTGGGCAAGTCCACCCTGCTCGGCATGATCGCCCGCTCGGCCCAGGCAGACGTGGTGGTGATCGCGCTGGTCGGTGAACGCGGCCGCGAGGTGCGCGAGTTTTTAGAGAAGGACCTCGGTCCGGCCGGGCTCGCGCGCTCCGTCGTGGTCGTGGCCACGTCCGACACGCCCGCGCCGTTGCGCCTGCGCGCGGCGACCACCGCCACCGCCATCGCCGAGGGTTACCGCGACGCCGGCAAAAACGTCCTGCTGCTGATGGACTCCGTCACCCGCTACGCCATGGCCCAGCGCGAAATCGGCCTGGCCATCGGCGAGCCTCCGGCGACGCGCGGCTACACCCCGTCCGTTTTCGCCATGCTACCCCGTTTACTGGAGCGGGCCGGCGCGGGCGAGACCGGGGCGATCACCGCACTCTACACTGTGCTGGTGGAGGGCGACGACATGAACGAGCCGGTCGCCGACACGGTGCGTGGCATCCTGGACGGCCACCTCGTGCTCTCGCGTTCCCTGGCGCACGCCAACCACTACCCGGCCATCGACGTGCTTGAGAGCGTCAGCCGTCTGACCCGCGATATCTGCCGTCCGGAGGAGGTTGTCCTCGCCGCCCGGGCGCGCGAACATTTGGCGCTCTACAAGCGTAACGAGGATCTCATCACGGTCGGCGCCTACCAGAAGGGAGCGAGCGCGGCGCTTGACCGGGCGGTCGAGCTGCACGAGCCGATCAAGGCCTTTCTCAAGCAACTGGTGGACGAGGCGACGCCCCGGGCCGAGGCCTACGCGCGGTTGCTGAAACTGCTCGGCCCGAATCCGTCATGAAACGGTTCCGCTTCCGGCTCGAGGCGGTGCGGACGCTGCGCGAAGTCGCCGAGCGGGCACGCCGCGAGGACTTCGGCGCGGCACAGCAAACGCTCGTTGCGGCCGAGGCGGCGGCGCGGACGGCGGCGACCGCGCGGCGGGAGTTGTTCGAACGGGTGGCCGGGTCGCGGACGGGCGTGTTTCGTCCCTCCGAGCAGAGCGCCGGTCTGGAGGCGCTAAGAGTGGCGGAAAAGCGGGAGACGGACGCGGCCAAGGTCGTCAAGGAGGCGGCGGAGGCGCGCGACCAGGCGCGGGAACGCTGGCTGGAGGCGCGGCGCGCTCTGCAGGTCATGGAGCGTTTGGAGGAAAAGGCGCGGGCCGAGCATCGGGAGGCGGCGGACAAGGCCGAGCAAACCCTCCTGGACGAGCTCGCCTCCATATCCGCCGCCCGAGGCGGTCGGGCCGCTTGAACGTCGGCGCCCGCCGGACCATCTCGGCGCGATCGGAAAAGCGGCGAACGTGGCTTGGCCAGCGCGGGATTTCCCTGCCAGAACCGACACAATGCCCGCCAAAGCCGTCATCGTCCACCTCGACGCCGATGCGTTTTTCGTCTCCTGCGAGCTGGCCCTGAAGCCCGAGCTGCGCGGGACGAAGTGCGCGGTCGGCGGACGTGAGCGCGGCATCATTTCCTCGGCCAGCTATGAGGCGCGAGCCTGCGGCGTTTACACCCCGATGCCGACCAGCCGGGCGCTCCAGGTCTGCCCCGACCTCATCCTTCTGCCGCATACCTTCGGGCTCTATTCGCGGGTCTCGCGCCGCATGTTCGATCTCTGCGAAACGCTCACGCCGGTGGTGCAGCGCAACTCCATCGACGAGGGTTACCTCGATCTCGGACCCTGCGGCCTGGCAGACGCGGCGGCCGTGGATGCGGCGATGCGCGGCCTGCAGGCGCGGATTTGGGACGAGTTGTCCATCCCGGTCTCCATCGGAATCGCGACCAACAAACTCGTCGCGCAGATCGCGAGCAAGCTGTGTAAACCGCGTGGCTTCGTGTCGGTGGCACCGGGCGCGGAGGCGGCCTTTCTCGCGCCGCTGGACATCGGCAAACTGCCGGGCGTGGGCGCGAAGACCGAGACGACGCTGAAGGCGCGGGGCGTGGCGAAGATCGGGGACGTCTTGGCGCGCTCCGAGAGCGAGCTGGCGGCGATCTTCGGCGACGGGTGGCGGGCGATGGTCGCGATGGCGCGCGGCGAGGATTTCCGGCCGGTGGAGGTGGATCGGGAGGATGCGAAGAGCTACTCGCAACAGGAGACCTTCGGGGCGGATGTCGGCGACTTTGCGGCCATCGAGCGCGTGGTGAAGCGTATGATCGACGAGCTGCTGCCCCAGGTGCGGGCGGACGGCAAACGCGCGCGCACGCTCACGCTCAAGGTGCGCTACGGCGATTTCACCCAGGAGACGGCGGGCCGCAGCCTGCCCGAGGCCAGCGACCTGGAGGGGCCGTTCTACCCGCTGGTCGAGCCCCTGCTGCGCAAGGCCTGGACGCGCCGGCGTCCGTTGCGGCTGGTCGGGGCGCGATTCTCCGGTATCGAGGACGGCCCGGCGCAGATGGATCTTTTCGCCGGCGAGACGGACGAGAAAAAACGCCGGCTCGCGGCGGTGCTCGACCGCCTCAACGCCGCCGGCGGGACCGCGCGGGTGCGGCACGGGCACCAGATCTAGGCACCGGACCGGCGCGGCTTGGATCGCGCGGATAGGAGCGCAACTCTTTACTCCACGCCGGTGACGGGCAGGTCGGCGGGGTGTTCGATGCTGAATTTCAACGCGAGTTCGCGTTTTTCGCCGGGCTTGAGGTCGAGGCGCCAGGTCAGGCGGCCCTCGGCGTCGCGGGCGATCCCGGCGCGGGGCGGCTCGGCGGCGGCGTCCTCGGGCTTGAGGAACTCGCGCTCGGTGGGGGCGAGCAGTTTGACCACGATCTTTTCGTCGCGGGCGACGGGCAGGGCGTCGGTCAACACGATGCGCTCGGCGCTGCGTTTGTTGTTCGTGACGGTGAGGAGGATGTCGTAAGTCGTGCGGCGGCTGCGCGAGGTGAAGCCGGTGTCCTCGGTGAAGCGGGCGACGATCTTGCGTTTCAGCGCGATGCCTTCGTCGGCGCCGAGCTGGAGGGTGAACTTCTCGCCCGGCATGGTGGTGGCGAGGCGGGAGGTGGCGACGAAGGTGTCGTCGAGGAACACGTTGAGCGCGCCGCCGAGGAAGGGGAGGTCGCCGGTGTTGGTCACGGCGGCGGCGAGGAAGGCGGTTTCCTGGAGCTTGGGCGTGGCCTGGTAACGCAGGACGGCGGCAAGGTCGGCGCCGCCGAGCGGGACGCGTTGCGGGGTGTTGTCGCTCGCGAGGGTGACGGGCGTGGCGATTTTAAAACTGGCGCTGGTGGCGGCGGAGGCGACCTCGGCGGCGGCGAAGGTGGCGGCGACCTCTTGCTCGGCTGGCGCGGCGTCGTAGGCCATGGCGGACATCGCGGCGGGGGCGGCGGCGAGGGCGGCCTTGGCGCGGCCGGCCTTGCGCTCGAGGTTCATGACGCTGTCGGACAGCATGCCGTAGGCGATCGGCTGGGAGACATCGACATACCACGGGGCGATTTCCGGGGCGGCGCCGCCGAGACCGGGGCGGGCGGTGGAGAGGGTGAGGGCGACGTCGGTCCAGTCCTCGCCGGTGGCGTTGCGCACGAGGCCGAAGGCGTCGAGCCGGACCTGGCGTTTTTCGCTGCGCAGGCGGGCGTCGTAGGCGGGGGCCCAGGAGGCGCCGGGCAGGGCGTAGGCGAGGGAGAGTTCGAGTTTGCCGGCGGCGGCGGCGGCGAGGCGGACGGTGACGGTCTTGGTCGCGCGGCGGGCGGGCTGGCGGCCGCGTAGCTCGTTGAGCTGCGCCTCGGTGGCGGCGATTTTTTCGCCGAGGGCGGCGCGTTCGACGTCGAGGCTGCGGGCGGCGGTTTCGATGCGGACGCGTTGGTCGGCGGAGAAGGCGAGCAGCTTGGCGTAGTCCTCGAGGGTGGGGCGGGCGGGCGGGGTGGATCCGGCGGCGGGCGCGACCATGGCGGTGGAGGTGTTCTCGATTCTGGTCAGCAGCGTGCGTTGGGCGTCGAGCACGGCGCCCTGGTCGTTCAGCGCGCGTTCCTCGCGGCGCAGGGCGAGGAGGCGGTCCTCGAGTTCCTTGGCGCGGGCGTCGGGCTCGGCGGTGACGAACACGGTGCGGGTGGCGACGTCTAGCAGGGAGGCGGCGACGTTGCCGAGGGCGGAGACCTGGACCGACTCGTCGAGGAGCGAGGCGGGCAGGCCAGCGAAGACGAACTCGGCGGTGCCGGCGGCGACGGCGAGGCCGGCGGCGGTGCGGGTGACGACGGCGCGGTCCGGGTAGACGGTGGCGGTGGCGAGGCGCGACTCGGCGGGGATGGGCGCGGCGACGAGGGCGGGGGCGAGGAGGGCGGCGGCGGGCGCGGCGAAGGCGGCGAGGGCGCGGAGGGAGGGATTCATGGTGGAAGGAGTGGGAAAGCGGCCGGCCGGGGGCGTTCCCGGAAATCTCCGCGCGCGGCGATGCGTGACCAGATTAGCAATGGGTTAGACCTTCACCAGAAACAACTCCGGGCGCATCACGCCGTCGGCGACCTGGTTGACCGTGCCGGTCATGCGGATGGCGTAGTCGTCGGCGATGCGGATGCCGATGCGGCCGCCGGGCATGTGCACGGTCACGTCGGCGTCGACCAGCCCGAGGCGGCGGGCGACGGCGGCGGCGGCGCTGGAGCTGCTGCCCGAGGCGAGGGTGTAGCCGGCGCCGCGCTCCCAGATCTCGATGCGGATGTTGGCGCGGTCGAGGACCTGGAGGAACTGGACGTTGGTTTTGCGCGGGAAATTTGGGTGCGTTTCGAGGTGCGGTCCGTAGCGGTGGGCGAGGTCGGCCGAGACCTCGGGCAGCGGGAGCACGCAGTGGGGGTTGCCGATGGTGGCGGAGCAGTAGGTGAAGGTCCGGTCGAGGGCGGTGATGGTCTCGTTCAACACCTCGCGCTCGGGGCCGACGTGGGGGATCTTGGTGCTGGTGAAGCTCACGCGGCCCATCTCCACGGTGATGAGGGCGCCGCCGTCCTTGATCTCGGACTCCACCACGCCGCCGGGCGTCTCGATGGTGAAGACCGGCGCGTCCGCCAGCTTCGCGTCCCAGAGGTAACGGGAAAAGATGCGCAGGCCGTTGCCGGATTTTTCCGCCTCGGAGCCGTCGGGGTTGAAGATGCGCAGGCCGAAGCGGGCCTTGGTCGACGGGAGCGGGCCCCAGAGGATGCCGTCGGAGCCGACGCCGAAATTGCGGTGGCAGATGACGCGGATCTGCTCGACCGAGGGCTCGGTCCAGCCGGGGAAATCGGCCGGGTTCAGGACGATGTAGTCGTTGCCGAGGGCGTGGTATTTGAAGAAGCGCATGTTCGGAGCGGGGAGCACGGAGATTGGAGCTAGGAGCGAGGAGTTAGGAGCACGGAGGCGGGGGCGAGGCAAGCGGGGG
>JAIXVP010000336.1 GCA_027482905.1 Opitutaceae bacterium | reverse complement strand
CTTCGTAGGCGACGGAACCGTCGGTGTTCTTGCCGGTGATGCGGTAGTGATAACCGCCCCAGCGAGCCGAGTGCATGGCGTGGATAAAACCGCCGGTGGGATCGGCCCAGCGGGCGGCGCGTTCGGTCGAAAACGCGTCGGCCGCGAAGCCCTGGTAGGCGGCGGTGGTGAGGGCCGGATCGAAATTCGGATAACGCGCCATGATTCGCCGCGTGCCGTTCACGAAGAGCTGGTCAAGGGCGAGCCCCGCGGGCGTTGGAGCTTGGAGGATGCCGTCGCGATACGGACGCCAGCGAAGGTCGAGACGGAGGCCGCCGCTGAGGATGGCGCGGCCTTCGTTACTAGCGCGGTAAACGACGGGAGCGGCCGGACCGCCCGAGTCCTCCGGACCGAGGACGAGCGTTCCGGGCAAGTAGTAAACGCCGTCCGCGAAATGGACGGTGACGGGCTGGCGACCGGCCGAGCGGCGGGCGGCATCGCGCGCGGCACCCAAGGTGGCAAACGGCTGCGAACTCGTGCCAGGAGCGCGGTCATCGCCGGAGGGTGCCACGTGGAAATGGACCGCGGCCACCGGGTCGGGGCGTTGCGCGGGCGCGGAGTTGGGCTGGGAAAAAAGCGCGGAGGTCGCAAGTGAAGCGACGGCCAGAAGACGAACGACAAGGGGGCGTTTCATGGCGTGGCGAGGACGAGGCGAAGCGGTGATTCGCAGGAGAGGTCGAGCCAGACGATGAGGTCGGTGCCGGTGGGAGTCGGACGGTGGCCGAGGCGGAAGTCGCGACCCGCGACGAGGGGGACGCCGTCTCGGGTGATCGCGCAGGAGGTGTCGCCCCAGTTGCGGATGACAAGACCGGGACGGACGAGCGGGTGATCGGCGGAGGCGGCGAGCGTGAGTGCGAGGGAGGCGGGGGTGGCGGGATCGATGCGATCAAGCAGGTAGGCGCGCTCGGCGACGGACCATCCGGCGGAGGAGAAGCCGGGAGTGGCGACGGTGAGCGGCGGAGGCTGGCGCCAGGAGCGGGCGAGCGGGGCGAGGGCGGAGGCGCTTTGCTCGGTCATGCCGTGGAGGGCGAAGCGGGTGACGGAGGTGTCGGTGAGGACGACGGCGGCGGGCTTGTAGTCGCCGTAGCCCCAGCCCTGGGTCAGGCAGGAGCTTTTGGGGCGGCCGTTCTCGACGAAGGTGATGGAGCCGTCGGACTCGATGAGCTGGGCGGTGGGCCAGTGGTGCCAGCAGGGGAGAAACCAGGGCCAGGATTGGTCGTTGGTGACGACGCCGCCGAAGACCTCGCCGGGCGGGGCGATCATGAACGGTTTCCAGCGGGTGCGGAAACGGTGGAGCTGAATTACGGCGGGTTCGATGAAGGCGGGGTCGGCGGGGCCGTGGTGGCCCTGGCCCATGGTCATGATGGTTTCCTGGCCTGCGAGGTTGGCGACGGAGAGTGGTTCGCGTTCGTAGATGTCCCACGGCATAAGGCCGGGCTGGAGGACGGAGTTGTCCTGGGCGTAGGAGTGATTGGATACGGGTTTGGAGGAATGAAGAACGGTGCGGCGGGCGATGACGGCGTCGGGGTAGATGGTGTAGAAATCGTCCACCCAATCGCCCCAACCGGTGGCGGGGTCGGGGTTGGCGGGGCGGCCGCGAACGGACACGAGGGCGTGACGCCAATGGAGGACGACGCGGGCGGGGGTGTTTTCCACGATGCGCCACGAGGACTGGCGGTTCTGGCGATCCATCATGGCCTCGTGGCAACCGTCTTTGCTCCAGGTTTCGAAGGCCTCGAACTGTTGGCCGACGTCGCCAGACTCGGCGTAGAAGATAGGGTAGATGGTGCCGTTCCACACGACGAAGGTGCACGGGGTGGAATCGAAGCGGACGAAGATATCCTGGGCGCGGTCGAAGCGGCGGGTGCGGTCCCAATCCTCGTCGTAGGGGAGATGGGCGGAGAAGGCGCCGAAGCGGCCGGGCTGGTCCTGCGCGGTCGGCATGCGGCGGAACGCGAGCGGAGGCGTGAACGGAAGGGAGACGGCGGCGAAGGCGGTGCGCAGCTCGGCGGCGGGGAGCGGGCGAAGGTGAAGCTTCACTTCGTCGAGCAGGCCGTCGAAGGAGCAGTCGTGGGGGAGATTGGCGCGCGGGCGGGCGAGGAAAAGCGGGAGGACGGGGGCGGCGGTGCGCCCGAGCACGAGGGGGGACGACGGCGCGGGGACAAAAGGGCCGGCGGCGGCGAACTCGGCGGCGGGCTGGCCGTTGAGGAAAACGCGCAGGACCCCGGCGGCGTCCACCGAGGCGGCGACGTGGGTCCAGCGCAGGAGCGGGACGGACGGAGCGGGGCGGGCGTCGCCGAAGTTGGCTGTGTTGGTGGCGTCGCCGCCCTCGTTGGCGAAACGAAGGGCGGGGTGGAGACCGGGCAGGGCGTCGCGGGTGGCGCACTCAGCCCAGCCGGTGGCGGTGGCGACGCGGAAAACGATGCGGCCCTGGTAGTCGAGGTCGAGGGACCAGCCGCGCGACTCGTCGTGCTGACGAAGGAGCGGGCAGAAGTTCCACGGGAAGGCGCGCGGGGCGATCCAGGCCTCGACGGTAAAACCAGCGGCGGAGAGGACGGGGGCGGCGGCGGCGGAGACCTCGACGAAGGTGGAGAACTCGTCGGAGCGCAGGGCGCGGGTGGAGGCGCCGCCGACGCCCGGTGCGTAGGAGTGATGTCCCGCGACCATGTCTACCCGGCCGGAGACGGCGTCGCGGGCGGTGCCGTCGTCGAAGCTCCACCACAAGGCGAGCGCGCTGGCGAGGGAAGTGGTGGCGGTTGAGATCATTTGGAGCGATCGGCCGGGCTCGCGAGCGAGCCAGGCTCGGAAGCTCGGGCTTCCGCGAAGAGGATCTTCACGCCGGTGGCGGGCGACAACGGCAGGTCGGCGGGCAGATGGATGTTCAGCGCCTCGGGCGATTGCTGCCACTCCAGCGGGGCGGCGCGGCCGAGGAGATAGACGGAGGCGACCGGGGTGCCGGCGTGTTTAGAAGCGGAGCCCAGAGATTGAATGCGGAGGACGTCGGCGGGTTGGCCGAGGCAAAAGGCATAAAGCGTGCGGCCGTCTTTTGACCGGGTGAAGCGGATGTCCTCCGGGGTGTAGTCGGGCCGGGCTTTCTCGGTCGCGCCGTTGATGGGGTCGAGTTTGCCGTCATCGACGTTGAGTTTGCCGCCTTCGCCAAAGATTCTCCAAGGGCGGGTGGCGTAGATGCCTTCGCCGTTTGTCCTCATCCACGCGCCGATGTCGCGCAGCATTTGCTCGGCGGCGGGCTCGAAGGAGCCGTCGGGGAGCTGGGGGACGTTGAGCAGGAGGTTGCCGTTTTTACTCACCACGTCGATGAGCAGCCGGATGGCGTTCGCACCCTGGCGGGGGTAATCGATGCCCTTGTTGTAGAACCAGGGGCCGGTGGAGTCGCAGGTCTGCCAGGGCTCGGGATGGATGTTTTTCAGGCGGCCGCGTTCGACATCGAGGACGGCGGCTCCGTCGATGTATTCGCCGTGGTCGCGGATGTCCTTGATGTTGTAAACAGCCTCGAGGCGTCCGCCGTTGCGCTTGAGGTTGCTGTTGTAGAAGTCGGCGAGGAAGGCGCGACCGAGTTCGCCGAAGGGAATCGCGCCGTCGGTGTAGAGCAGATCCACATCGTAGCTTTCGAGGAGGTCTTTGACGCGGTAGAACCAATCGCGCTGCACCGGCTCGGGGGTGTTGATCGGGTAGGTGGCGCGGGTGTCGGGATGTTTTTCGAAGTAGAGGTCTTCGTAGCGCGGATCGTTGCCGTCGTAGGGAACGCCCGCCATGGGGCCCTTCGTGTCCGCGCCGTGGCTGGTGTTGAACCAACTGTAGCTGCGGGCGATGTGCTCGCTGACGCCGAAGCGCAGACCGTGTTTGCGCGCCTCGGTGCGCCAGAGGCCGACGATGTCCTTTTTAGGCCCGTAGTTGACGGAATTCCACTCGTGATACCTGGAGTTCCAGAGGTCGAAGTTGTCGTGATGGGCGCCCATGGTGACGAAGTATTTCGCCCCGGCCTCCGCGTAGAGGGCCATGAGCGCGGCGGGGTCGAACTTCTCGGCCTTCCAGAGCTGGATAATGTCCTTGAAGCCGAAGACGGACTGATGGCCGTAGTGCTCCTGGTGATACTTGTAGGCCTTGTTGGTCTCGACATACATCTGCCGGGCATACCAGCCGTCGTTCATGGGGACGGACTGGGGGCCCCAGTGGGACCAGAGGCCGAACTTGGCGTCGCGAAACCACTCCGGACATTCGTAGGTCTTGAGAGATTCTACGGTGGGTTGGAAAGGGCCGGGGGTGATTTCGATTTTATCCGGCAGGGGCGCGGCGGGCCGGGCCGGCGGCGGGATGGGTGGCGGCGGCGGGAGGGTCTGCGCGAAAGCGGAGACCGAAGCCCCCAAGGCGAGGGCGGCGGCAAACAAACGCGAAGAGGGCGCGGTGGTCATCACGGTTTGACGGGATCGAGGATTAGGCGGCGGAGGCGGAAGAGTTCTTCGCCGGTGATCTCCTTGGCGGAGACGCGAATCTCGTGGTGGCCGGGCGCGAGAGTGATGCGCCCAAGGGGCTGGTTGATGGGGCGGCCGAGCTTGACGGTGTGCTCGAAGGTTTGGCCGCCGGCGGTCACGGTGTAGGTGCCGCCCGCGCCGGAGCCGGCGCGCGCGAGTTCCTTGCCGGCGTCGCCCTCGACGAGGCGGTTTTTCTTGGCGCCCTCGGAGGCGTCGTAAACGAGCGTCGCGTCAAAGGTGCTGGTCTCGGTGACACGCACCGACCAGGTGATGGCGGCGGTCGTGGCGGTCCAATTGACGATCCAGGCGTCGTCCGCGCCGCGACCGGCGCGGTAGCGGGCGGGGGCGGTGAGCGTGGAGTCGAAGCCTTGCAGGGTGTTTTTTCCGAGGGCGGGCAGGAGCAGTTGGGCGGTGTCGGCGACGGGCGCGGAGGCGCACTCGAGCACGATGACGGAGTCGGTGGCGTCGGGTGCGGTCGCGGGCAGGCCGGTGAGGAGCCAATCGAATTCGTTGAGACGTTTGGCGGTGAGCTTGGCGCTCGGCGCGGTCGCGGCGTCGAGCAGGCGGACGTTTTTGATGTCAGTCTTGAGGCCGCTGACGGGGAGTTCGCCGTTCTTTGGCCAGCCGAAGACGTGGAGGTAGAGCGTGTCGCCCTTGCGGGTGGATTCGCCGTCCCAGGTTTGGCGGGGCAAGGGTGTGCGGGTGGTGCCCTTGATGGATTCGCCGTTCACGTGCCACCACGAGCCGATGCCTTGGAATATCTTCACGTCGATCGGATCGACGGAGCCATCGCCGCGCGGGCCCATGTTGAGGAGCAGGTTGCCGCCGCGGGCGGAGGCCTTGGCGAGCAGGCGGATGAAGTGGCCGGGCGGCTTGTGGTTCAAGTCCTGGGCCTTGTAGCCGTAGGAGTCGTTGGTGGTGGGGATGCCTTCCCAGTCGCCGGGCTGGGGGGCGAAGACGCCGGGTTTGTCGCCGGTGTTGATGTAGTCGGCGAGGGCGAGCAGATCCGGTCTGGCGTCGGGGAAGATGCGGCCGTTGATGACGACGTTGGGGGCGGCTTTGCGGACGGCGGCGAAGATGCGGAGATTTTCCTCGGGCGGGATTTTGTGCGGGGTGTCGAACCAGAGGATGTCGGGCTGGTAGTTGTTAATCAGCTCGAGGATCTGGGGGATGGCTTTCTGGTCCACGTAGCTGCGGATGTTGGGGAGAAACTCGGGATACTTGATCCACCAATCGGAGCCGTGGAGCAGTTTATCGCCGCCTGGATTGGGCCAGTCCCAGTCGTTGCCGGAGCCGTTCTGCTCTCCCCAGTCGAAGGCGTGGGAGTAATAGAATCCGAATTTGACGCCGTATTTGCGGCAGGCGGCGGCGAGGTCCTTCATCGGGTCCTTGCCCCACGGGGTGGCGTCCACGGTGTCCCAAGGGCTGACCTTGGTGTCGAACATGGCGAAGCCATCGTGGTGTTTGGCGGTGATGATGAAGTAGCCCATTCCGGTCTCCTTTGCGAGGCGCACCCAGGCATCGGCGTCGAACGCGGTTGGGTTGAAGGCGCCGGCGACCTCCTTGTGATAAACGGGGACGGGGATTTTCGCGACGCGCTGGATGTGTTCGCCGTAGCCGGGGTATTGGCGGCCGTTCCACGAACCCTCCAGATGGGAGGAGACGCCCCAATGAACGAACATGCCGAAGCGGGCCTCGCGCCACCACGCCATGCGTGCTGCGTGGGCGACGGGGTCGAGGGTCAGGGTGGCGATGTCGGGGGCGCGGGGTTCGGCGGCGGGGGATATCGGTGCGGCGGTGGAGGAAGCCGGCTCCGCGAAGAGCGGTGAGGCGACGGCGAGCAGGGTGAGGAGGCGCAGGGATTTCATGGGGAAGCGGGTTTGGGAACGAAGCGGGCGCGGCCGGTGGCGGAGTCGATCTCGATGGGCTCTCCGGCTTTGAGGCCGGGGCGGGTGTGGCCGGTGGCGGTGAGCCACGCGTCGCGCCAGCGTGCGTTGTTCTTTTCCACGGCGGCAAGGGTCGCACCGCCTCCGGGATACTCGCGTGCGAACGCGGCGGCGTCGGAGGTCGAGGCGAGGTCGTTGGCACCGAGGTGGGCGAGGATTTTTATCGCCATGAACCAGTGTCCCTCGGGACCGGGATGGATGCCGTCTTTGGCGAAGGCGAAGCGCGGATCGGCGGCACGAGCGGTGTCGAGTTGCCGCTGCATAGGTGCGTGAAGATCGATCACGTCCCAGCCGGCGGCACGTTGGGAGATGAGCCACTCGGAGTAGCGGTCGAGCACAGCGGCGTAGCCGGGCTTTTTGCCCTTGGCTTCGTCGAAAACGGGAGGCGTGACGAGCGTGAGGCGCGCGCCGGCGGCGGAGACGGTGCGGCGGAGATGCTCGATGCCGTCGCGATAGGCGGTGAAGCGGGCCTCGTCGTAGGGCAGGTAGATGCCGTCGTTCATGCCGTAGCAGGCGATGACAAGATTTGGCTTCGTCTTCGCGAGCACGCGGGCGAGTCGCTCCTTGAGGTCGGGGCGGGGAAATCTGCCGCCGGCGTGTCCTTCTTCGGAGAGGCCGGAGAGGGTCTCGCTGGGCAGGCCGGCGTTGATAAACTCGATGGCGCGGTCGGGGTAGCGCAGGCGGTGGTAGGTGGCGACGTAGTCCACGTAGGAGCCGGCGTGGGTGATGCTATCGCCGAGGAACAGCACGCGCTTCACTTCGGCGGGAAATAAGCCGAGGTGTTTGGCGGGCGGCACGGTGATGGCCGGGATGCCCATGATATCGGCGTCGAACTCGAGGGCGATGACGGTGTCGGCGGGGTCGCGGTCTTTGTCCGCGACGTCGATGAAGAGGCCGGCGTCGGACTGCGTCACCTTGACCTCGCCGCCGCGCAGGAGCCGGCTGCTCACGACGCGCGCGGGTAGAGGGGGAAGCACGAGCGTGGATTCCAGCCATTTGAGAACATGCACGTAAACGGTGCGGCCTTTGCGGGTGGTGCCGCCGTATTTCCAGGGTTTGTAGGGACCGCCGCGCGTGCCGTAGATGCTTTCGCCGTGGGTGCGCAGCCAGTCGCCCATTTCCAGGATGCGAGCGGTCTGATCGGCGGGGATGACGCCGGTGGCGTCGGGGCCGATACCGAGCAGAAGATTGCCATCGCCGACGGCGCAGGACGCGACCATCTGGATGCATTCCGCGAGCGACTTTACGGTGCCGTCGGGGCGGTAGGACCAACCGCCGTCGTGGTTGGGAACATCCACGATCGTCATGCAGGATTCCCACAGCCGCTGGTCGCGGAAGCCGCCGATGCGTTGCTCGGGCGTATCGTGGTCGCCGCTGTGCTCCGGGAGATTGCCCGGGGAGCGGAGCGCGCGCAGGCGGTCGTTGATCACGATCTGCGGCTGGGTGGTTTTGATGAGGGCCCACGCCTCGGGCACGCGCCAGAAGGTCTTGGGATCGCCGCGCCCGTAGCTGTCGAACCAGAGCACATCGATCGTGCCGTAACTCGTCAGCAGTTCCTTGAGCTGACCGTGCATGAAGTCGGTGTAGCGGACGTTGTCGCCGATGCCGTAGTCGCGGTGATACCAATCGCGCTGGGAGTAATAGAGCCCGAAACGCATACCGGCGGCGTGGCAGGCGTCGGCCAGCTCCTTCACGACGTCGCGTTTGAACGGCGTGTTCATGATCGAGTAGTCGCTGAGCTTCGTATCCCACATGCTGAAGCCGCCGTGGTGCTTGGCGGTGAGCACGATGTAGCGCATGCCGGAGGCCTGGGCGACGCGCACCCACTCCTTCGCATCGAAGCGCTCGGGGTTGAACCGGCGGTAAAGCTGATCGTAGGCCGGGTCCTCCACGTAGCCCGCCCGGTCGCTCCCGATGTCGAGCGGGCGGGTGCCCTTGCGCGACCAGCTGATCTCGGTGCCGGCGACGCTCGACATGTCCCAATGGATGAACAGGCCGAGACGGGCGTCGCGCCACCAGGCGGTGCGGGCATCGCGCTGCGCGACGGTCTCCGGAAACGCCACGGGTGCGGGCTCCGGAGCGGGCTCCGGGGCCGGCTGTGCGCTTGAGATGAACGGGTTGAACAGGAGCGCGGCGGAGAAAAGGAGACCGAGCGGCGATGAAAGCGGGCGGGCGCTGCTCATTTTTGGACCGGAGTTAAGGCGACCAACTCCGCGCCGTGGGGGGCGACGGTGAAGGTGATTTTGGGCGAAGCGGGGAGGTCTTTATGACGCCAGAGGTCGCGGACGGCGGCGGTGGCGGGGAGTTTCAGCTCGGCGGGGTCGAACGTGATTTCGAGCGGAGTCTCGCCCCGGTTGAAGAAGGCGACGGCCCAGCGGTCGTCGGAGAGCGGTTTGACGTAGAGCTCGGCGGCGTCGGTCTGGCGAAGCAGCCAGCCCTGGCGACCGAGGCGATCCTGGTTCACGGCGATCACCTCGTCGTTGGTGAGGATGCTGAGGACGAGCGGGTCGAGCTTGGTGAGGTCGTTGCCGAGGAGGAGCGGGGCGGCGAGGATGCACCACTGCGTCATCTGCATGTGCATCTCGTCGGGCGTCAGCGCACCGTTGCCGATTTCCAGCATGTCGGGGTCGTTCCAGCGGCCGGGGCCGGACCATTTCTCCAAGCCTTTGTGACGGTTGACGATGCCCATGATCTGGGTCCAGCGCGGGGTGATGTCACGAGTGGTGCGCCAGAGATGGCCGCCGACCTCGTGTCCCCATTCCCAGACTCGGGCCTCGCCGTATTGGCAGAGGGAATACACGATGTCACGGCCGGAGCTTTCCAAGGCGCGGCCCATTACGCGATAGGCGTCGGTGGCGATGTCGCGTTCGATAGCGTGCAGGGTTTCGCCGGGGATGGCGGAGAGGAT
>JAIXVP010000423.1 GCA_027482905.1 Opitutaceae bacterium | reverse complement strand
GGCGAAGGGGCCGCCGGCCTCGGGCGGAAGCTGGCCCGGGCAGCGATGATCGAAAGCGTCATCATCCCGCGCGCCCATGATGTGGGCGGCTTCGAGGTCCGGCGCGCTTTGCCGGCCAGGGAACGCCAGATGGTCGGCCCCTTCATCTTCTTCGACCAGATGGGCCCGGGCGAGTTCCTGACCGGCAGCGGCATCGATGTCCGCCCGCACCCGCATATCGGGCTTTCCACCGTCACCTACCTGTTCGAGGGCGAGATCCAGCACCGCGACAGCCTGGGGACGGAGATGTCCATCGCGCCCGGCGACGTGAACTGGATGACGGCCGGGCAGGGGATCGTGCATTCCGAACGCACCGCCGCCGCCCGCCGCGCCGCGCCGCACAAGCTGGCCGGCATCCAGTCCTGGGTCGCGCTGCCGAAGGCGCATGAGGAGACGGCCCCGGCCTTCCGCCACCACGGCGTGGCCAGCCTGCCGGTGGCGGAGGATGCGGGCACCCGGCTCCGCCTGATCGCCGGCACGGGCTGGGGGATGACCGCACCGGTCAGCGTGCTGTCGGATCTGTTCTACGCCGATGCCGCGCTGGCGCCCGGCGCCGCGCTGCCCATGCCGGATCACCATGAGGAACGCGCGGCCTATGTCATGACGGGCACGGTCGAGGTCTCGGGCCAGGTCTTCGACTCCGGCCGCATGCTGGTCTTCCGGCCTGGCGACCGCATGTCGCTCCGGGCCGGTCCCCAGGGCGCAAGGCTGCTGCTGCTGGGGGGCGCGACCATGGACGGGCCGCGCTTTCTCTACTGGAATTTCGTCAGCTCATCGCGCGACCGGATCGAGCAGGCCAAGCGGGACTGGGCGCGGGACCGCTTCGCCGCCCCGGTGCCCGGTGAGACCGAATGGATACCCCTGCCGGAGAAGCGCGCCGTCCGCGCCCAGACGAATCCGCCACAGGGTTGAGTAGCGCCGCCGCTGCACGCGCCCCGGGGATTGACTCGACGGCGGAAACCACTTGTCGTTCTGGACAATTAACCATGCGGTAACACCCCAATGGCCCTGCGCACCGGAACGACCCTCGGCGATACGCTCGTCGGGACCCGCTACGCCGATACGCTGGAGGGCCTCCAGGGCGATGACACGCTCATCGGCCGCGGCGGGGCGGATGTGTTCCGGGGTGGAGAGGGCCGGGACCTCGTCCAGTTCACCAGCTTCCCGGTGCTTCTGGACCTGGCGGGCCCAACTTCCGCCGGAGAGGCGGCCGGGGACAGCTTCACGAGCATCGAGGCGTTCCAGTTCGGGGGCGGCGCCGACACCCTGGTGGGCACGGGCCTGGCGGGCGGCCTGCTGGTCGATGGCGGGGAAGGCGATGACAGCCTGTTCGGCGGCGATGGCCCCGATACGCTGTATGGCAGCGAGGGCGGGGATACGATCACCGGCGGCGGCGGCGATGACAGCCTGGAGGGCGACGCCGGCGACGACGTGATCGAAGGCAATGCCGGCAACAATACGCTCCTCGGCGGCAGCGGCGACGACACGATCACCACCGGGTCCGGCGACAACGACGTGGAGGGCGGCTCCGGCGATGACCGCATCGCGACCGGGGGTGGCGACGACCTCATCCTGGCCGGCAGCGGCGACGATCGGGTGACCAGCGATACGGGCGATGACGCCGTCTATGGCGGTGCCGGCGCCGACACGCTGTCGAGCACCGGCGGCAACAATTCCATGTTCGGCGGCAGCGGCGACGACGTCATCGTCACCGGTGACGGGGATGATGTGCTGGAGGGCGAGGGCGGGGACGACCTGCTGGCGGCCGGCGACGGCGCGGATACCCTGTTCGGCGGCGCCGGCAACGACGTCCTCCTGGGCAGCCCTGTGTTGCTCGCCATCATCCGCGACGCCCTTGGCGACACCCTGGCGCCGCCGGTTGAGGAGGCGGCGGATCCCGATGCCGGCGGGGTGATCGATGGCGGGGGCGGGGACGATGTCATCTTCGCCGGCGGCGGCGCCGATACGCTGATGGGCGGCAGCGGGGTCGACATCATCTTCGCCGACGCCCTCGGCGCCATCGACGGGGATGACGAAGTCGATGGCGGATCGGGCACCGATGTGCTGGTCGGCCTCGGCGGCGGCGATACGCTGCGCGGCGGGTCGGATGGCGACATCATCCTCGGCGACCTCCTGGGACCGGCGATCGACCCGCTGCTCGGTGACCTGCTCAACTTCGATTCGGATGAACTGGCGGGCGATGACCTGCTGGATGGCGGCGCGGGCAGCGACGTCATCCTGGCCGCCGATGGCGACGATACGGCGCTGGGCGGCTCCGGCGGCGACCTCATCCTGGCCGGGGAGGACGAGGACAGCGTCGACGGGGGCGCCGGCAGCGATGTGATCCTGGGCGAGGGCGGCGACGATACCCTGTCCGGGGACGGGGACGCCGACCTGCTGCTCGGCGATTTCAGCATCGCCAACCTGGTGCAGAGCGTCCTGGACGACACCCTCCCCGATCCGGAGGACGATGGCGACGACCTCCTGAGTGGCGGCGCCGGGGACGATCTGGTCCTGGCCGGCGGCGGGGCGGACAGCGTCCGCGGCGGCGTGGGGATGGACCAGCTCGCCGGCGGCGCAGGCGACGATTCGGTCGCGGGCGAAGCGGATGACGACACCCTGTCCGGCAATGGCGGGGATGACACGCTGAACGGGGGCGCAGGCGATGACCTGATGGTCGGCGACCTGGACGAGGATGTCGTCATCGGCATGGGGGACGCCATCGCGGATCACCTGGCCGGGACGGTGACCGGCCTCGCGGCCGATGTGGCGGTGCTGGATGCGATCACCGTCGGGCTCGCCCCCTTCGGCGTGACTCCGGCCGCGCTGCTCGATTTCCTGCTGGCGGCGCTGGATGGCCTCGATCTCAACCTGGATGACCTGGACCTCGGGGATATCGACCTGGATGATATCGGCCTCGGGGATATCGACCTCGACGATCTGAACCTGGACGACCTCTCCACGCTGCTCGAAATGGTGGCGGCGGCGCTGCCGGACATCATCGGAGCCTTGATCGCGGTCACCAGCGGCGAAGATGGCGATGACCGCATGCTGGGTGGCGCCGGGGATGACACGATGGCGGGTGGAGGGGGGAACGACACCCTTCTTGGCCAGGCCGATGACGATGATATCGATGGCGGCGAAGGCCGGGACCTCGTCCTGGGCGGCGCGGGCGACGATACGCTCTCAGGCGGGGAGGGGCGCGACCGCCTGCTGGGCGAGGAGGGCGATGACAGCCTGGATGGCGGCGCGGAGAATGACGTCCTGTATGGCGGCGCGGGGGCGGACAGCCTGGCCGGCGGCGCCGGCCGGGACCTGGTCGACCTGAACCTGTCCTCCGACGAGGAGGATGAGGATGGCGGCTATGCCGATGGCGGGGACGACGCTGACACCATCTTTGGC
>JAIXVP010000035.1 GCA_027482905.1 Opitutaceae bacterium | reverse complement strand
CGGTGGCGAGATTTTCTGGCTCAGTCGCTACGCCAAGGACGGTTCCCTCTGGTTGAACGCCAAGGCGGCCCGCTCGGCGGCGCGTAAACCCAAGGCCAAGGACGACGGCGCGGCGGAGGCTCCGGCCGCCGAGGGCGAGGCCGAAAAACCGGCCAAGCCGGCGCGGTCCCGCACGCGACGCAAGGAGTAGGACGATCTCGGGCGTCGGTTGACGCCGTGGCCGTGACCCGAACGTCCCGGTTTCAGCCGAGGAAACCGAGGCGTTCGTGGCGCGCGCCGAGAATCGTGTCGGCGGGCGTGTCCAGCCAGCGGTCGAGCACGGTGGCGTAGACGGAGCGGAAATCGACGCCGAAGCGGATGTCGGCGTTTTTTTCCACCCGCAGGTCGGGCGGGGCTCCGTGGAGCGGGCCGGCGATGGCCCGCCCCATCACGAACAGCGGGGCGGCGGTGCCGTGGTCGGTGCCGCGCGACTCGTTTTCGACCGGGCGGCGGCCGAATTCGGAGAAGGTCATGGTGAGCACCTGATCGTCGAGACGCCGCGCGGCGAGGTCGGCCTGGAAGGCGGCGAGGCCCTCGGAGAGCTGGCGGAGGAGGTTGGCGTGGGAGTTGGCCTGGTTCGCGTGGGTGTCGAAGCCGCCGAGCGACACGAAGTAGACGCGGGTGGGCAGACCGGCGGCGACGAGGGCGGAGACGTTGCGCAGGGCCTGGGCGAAATTGCCGGCGGGGTAGGGTGCGGCGGGTTTGGCGGCGTCTAGGATGCGCTGGATTTTTTTCTCGGCCACGAGGGCGTCCATCAGGGTCGCGCGCAGAAAGGAGTGGTTCCCGTCGGCGACGGGGTCGTCGCGGTCGGCCAGGCGTTCGAGCAGGGGCGTCTCGGCGCGGCCGGCCCGGGCGGCGCCCGGGGCGAGGCCGAAGGTGTGGTGGGGCTGTTCTCCGCCGAAGGATTGCGGCACCTCGGCGCTGATGTGGATGGCGTCGGGGTCGGTCGAGCCGGGCGCGCCGGCGCAGGCGTTGTCCAGGTAGCGGCCGATCCAGCCGGCGGAAAGGGATTCGTCGGCGCCGGAGGCGGTTTCCCAGATCTCGGTGGAGCGGAAATGGGAGCGGTTGGGGTTGGGGTAGCCGACGTTTTGCACGATGCCGAGGCGGCCTTCCTTCAGCAGGGCGTGGAGCGGGGCGCAGGCGGGGTGGAGGCCGAGGTGGTCGGCGACGGGCAGGACGGCGTTTTGCTTCAACGCGAGGGTGGGACGGAGCGCGTGGTAGGCGGGGTCGTCGAAGGGCACGACGGTATTGAGGCCGTCGTTGCCTCCGGCGAGCTGGACCAGCACGAGGATGCGGCGGTCCTTCTCCGGGGCGGGGGCGGCGAGGCTGGACTGGACGAGGAAGCGCGGGGCGAAGCGGCTGAAGGCGAGCAGACCGATGCCGCGGGTGGAGTGGCGGAGGAATTCGCGGCGGGTGGACGGGAGCAGCATGGGCGGGCCGGGTTTGGGCGGGCGGTTCAGCAGAGCTGGTATTCGGGCGATTGCAGGAGCGCGATGGTCGCGCGGCGGACGCGTTCCTCGAACTCTTCGCGCGGGCCGGTCTCGAGGTAGTCGACCACGGCGGCGCGGTAGGCGGGGGACACGGCCACGGGCAGGAAAAAATCGCACAGCCGGTCCGCGATGCCGCGGGCGCCGAGCGAGGCGAGGTCGCGGATACGTTCGTCGTCGACGGTGAAACGGCTGCGCCCGGCGTCGCGCGCGGCGGTCAGCTCGAGGCGTTCGTCGGCGTTCAGGGTGTCCTCGTCGAGCGGGGTGCACAGGGTGCGGGCGAGCTGGCGGCGGGCGGCGAGGGTGGACGAGTTGATCCACAGTCGGCCGCCGACCCAGCCGCGGACGTTGGGCGGTTCGAGGAGGTTTTGCCCCATCTGGCGGAGCGGCTGCAACGTGGTGCGGGGCAGGGGCAGGAGGTCGAGTTTCAGGTCCTGCACGAGGCCGAGCAGGTAGTGGACGGGGCTCTTGATGTAGTTGGCCCGGTGGTCGGGATGATAAAAAAAGGTCGAGCCGAAGAAGGCGTGGCAAAGGGTGCGCAGTTCGAAGCCCGACGCGCGCCAGGCCTCGCCGAGCGGGACGAAAAACTCCGGCGGCGGCGGCGTGTCGGTGAGGTAGAACCGCGTCATCTCTCGCGGCAGGAAGGTGGCGGCGGCGGGCTGGGCGTAGGCGAGGTCGATCACCTCGTCGCCGGTCCACGGTCCGGTCCGGCCGAACACGGTCTTCGGGCCGGGATCGGCGGCGCGGACATCGAGGCGGAAGCCGTCCTTGCCGAATCGATACCCGGCGAAGGCGCGCGCGGCCTGCTTGATGTCGGCCTCGGCGTAGCGGCCCTCGCCGAGCACGAAGAGTTCGAACAGCTCGCGGGCGAAGTTTTCGTTCGGAGCGCGCTTTGAGTTACGCGACAGGTCGAGGTAGTCGATCATCGCGGGCGAGCGGGAGATCGCCTTGGTGAGTTCGGGGGCGTGGCCGGCGCCGAAGGTGCGCAGCAGGTCGCGATGGATGTAGTGGTGTTCGGCGCGGCGGACCTTGTCGAAGGCGACGACGTAGACGTCGGCAAGGAAGAGCGTCCATTTTTCGTAGGCCGCGCGCGCCGGGTCGGCGGCGGCCTGGAGCCATTTCAGGGAAAACTCGATCGAGGCGAGGCGTTCCAGTTCGCGCTCCTCGCGGTCCACGATCTGCCGCTCCTCGGGCGTGGTGGCGGCGCGTTTTTTGGGGCGCAGACCGGCGAGCCGTTCCTCGGCCTTGACCATAAAAACAGGGCGCGGGAACGGCGGTGGCGCGGCGGGGAAAAGTCGGTCGAGGGTGGCGGGCAGACCCTCGGCGACGGCGCGGGCGACGTCGTCGGGCCGGGCGGCCCAGCCGGCGCGGCGCAGCAGGTGGCGCGCGGTGGCGGAGTCCCAGGCGGAGGCCGGCAGGGGTTGCCAGGCCTGTTCGGGCGTGAGCGGGGCGGACATCGGGGTGACATCAGCATGGACAAAAACACGCCGACCGCGAGTCTCTGTTTCTCGGACGCGGACGGGTCCGGATCAGATTTTTTCCGCGGCCGCGCCGCCGCTCCAGTTCAGTTTGGCCCGGACGACGGCGAAGTGGCCGTGACCTCGGCGCTGGATCAGCCGGAGGCGGCGGGGCGAAAGCGAAATCTCGATGGCATCGCCAGGGGCGGGCGCGGGCCGGGAGCGGCCGTCCGCCGCGATCACCAGGTCGGAGTTGGCCTCGGAGAGGTTGCGGACCCGCAGTCGCACGCCGGCGCGGAAGATGATCGAGCGGTTCGAGAGGGTGTGCGGGCAGATCGGAGTCATCGCCAGCACCTCGGCGTCGGGGTGGATGATGGGGCCGCCGGCGGAGAGGTTGTAGGCGGTCGAACCGGTCGGGGTGCTGAAGATTAGGCCATCGCAAAGATAGTCGGTCACGAGTTCGTCGTCGGCGAAGACCTCCAGGCGCACGAGGCGGGAGTTGGAGGCGTCCTTGACGACGATGTCGTTCAGGGCGGCGACAGGCGCGTTGTCGCCCACCCGGCAGGAGAGCAGGGCGCGTTCTCCGATGGCGAAGTCGCCGGCGAGCAGGGCGGGCAGGCATTCGCGGGCCTCCTCGGCGGTCCAGGTGGTGAGGAAGCCCAGGCTGCCGCGGTTCACGCCGATCAAGGGCACGCCGGCGAAGGCCGCGGCGGGCGCGGCGCCGAGCAGGGTGCCGTCCCCTCCGATCACGCAACACGCGTCCACGTCGTGCAGGTGTCCCTCGGGCAGAGGGAAAGCCTGGGTCGTGCGGGTGGTTACCCCTGCGGCCTCGGCGCGGGCGATGAGGTCGGCGGCGAGTTCACACGCGCCGGCTTTTTGTTCGTTTACCACGAAGGCGAGGCGGCGGATGGGCGTCATACGGGGTTGGGTTTCGACCGAGCAGAACGGGAAAGCGCGCGGATTCCAACCCGACAGATGAGCGGATCGTGCGTCAATCCCGCCGCCAATAGAGCCAGGTGCAGACAATCGCGAAAAGGAGGGAAGGGGCGATGATCCACCAGGGGTTGATCGGCACGGCGTAGGTGGCGCAGGCCCAGTTCACCGCAAAACATTTGGCGATGATCAGGATCCAGCCGACCGCCAGCACGACTTCCGAACGACGGCTACGTGGCTCGCGCGGTTGCCGGACGCGCACTTCGGCCACGAAACCGTGGTCGGCGTCGGCGGGGTCGGGGGCGCGGTGGAGGAAGCGGAAGAGCGGGGAGAACATGGTTGGTTTGAGGTTTACCTCGTTCGCAGCCTGGACGCAATCGGCGGACGTGGAAAACGCCGAGACTCCCGACACCCGCCTCGACAAGTGGCTCTGGATGGTGCGCGCCTTCAAGACCCGGGCTTTGGCGACCGAGGCCTGCCGGACGGGACGAGTGACGGTGGATGGGCGCGAAGCCAAGCCGGCCCTGTCGGTCCGTTCGGGTCAAGTGATCGAGGTGCGGGATGGTTTGGTCATGCGACGCCGGGTGGTTTTGGGCGTGCCGCCGGGCCGACAGGGGGCGGCGAGGGTGGGG
>JAIXVP010000108.1 GCA_027482905.1 Opitutaceae bacterium | reverse complement strand
ATCGTTCCATCAAGATTGTCGAAAAAGACCTGCTGGGTGGTGCCTTCGAAGGCTCCCAGCGCGTTTCGTCCGGTGATTTTCAGGCCTTCGTTGATCGTGCCGGACTGGGCGACCCCGTTCAGATAGAGGGTCGTTCCCGAACCATTCGAGGTGAAGACGGCGTGGACCTGCTGGTTGGAAAGGGTGGGCGAGTTTGCGAACACCGAGTCCGCCACCCCGGCGGTGGTGAGGCCAAATTTCCCGGTGTTATTAAATTGGTTAAGCTTCAGAAACTGGCCGCCCGAGGTGGAGGCTTGGCCGCCGAGCAGGGTTTTCGAAGGTCCCGCGCCCGCGGCGTTGAATACGAACTCGAAGGATCTCGCCGAACCGGCGGCGAAAGTGCCCACATTGATGGCCACCGGACTCGCGCCCGGCACCGGCGTAAAATAAGTCACCGCCGGGTTTCCCGCGTTTACCACCGTTTGCCAAGGAGTTGTGGAGCTGCCTAGTCCCGCCACCTGCGTCGGCGTGAGCACGGAGTGGTAGATGCGGATCTGGTCCACGAAGCCCGTAGGGTTCTCGCCGCCATCGTCGCGGAAAAAGTGGAGGATGCCGTTGGCGCCCGAGGCGACGTAGTAGTCGCTGCTGTCGTTTACCTGTCCTTTCTGGACGCCGTCCACGTAGGCGGTGGTGACTTTGGTGGTGGCGTTGCGGGTGACGACCAAACGGTGGGTTTGGCCGGCGATGAAATCCGTGGTGGTCGAGTTGCCGGAGAGGTAGTTATAAAGGAGCACCTTTCCCGAGAAGCAGTAGACGGCGTTGTCTCCGGTGCGGTTATTGAAGTTGATGAGATTTCTGTAGTTGCTGGTGTCGTCGATGCGGAAGACCACCTCGATCGAGTATTCGCCGGTGTTGGCGAGGGCGTTGCTGACGTTGGGGCCCTGGCCGAGCCCGAAGGTGTAGCCGGTGGTGCCGAGGGTGCCGCCGTTGGGCACCAGGGCTGAGCCGCCGTTGGTCTCGGCGTAGCTGCCGTTCAGTTCGTAGATCCGCTGCGGGGTCTGGGCGCGGGCGGTCGAGGTGGCGAGGACGGCGAGGGTCAGCAGCGTTGCAAACAAATGCCGAAAGAAAGGCCGCTGGACTGGGAGTCGGTAGGTGCGAAGCGAAGGGAGGATCGTCATGAAAGTAGCTATCAATAGGGTAAAACGCCCAGTTTTTGGCTTTTGGCCATTCACTATTGTTTCACGCGCCGGTCGACGCGGCGACGTCTTTGGTTTGGTTTGGTTTACCCAAGTAAAATCTTTGACGATTGGCCCGATGTTGCGGGCGATTTTCCGTTTTGGGTCCGCGGTCGAGCGGGATAAAACGGGCCGTTCACTTTACTGCGCGCCGCTTTGCCCACGGTGAGTTTACCCTGCCGAGCGGGACGATCACGCGAACCAGCAGCCAAGCTCCGGAAAGGGGCCGGACCTTGCGGAAAATGACCTTCGGCCAAACCAGCGGGAGATTGCAGGATCTCCAAAGCGCCCGGGACAGGATTTGATCGGGTAGAAGACTAGGACGCCGGCGATGCCAAGGAAGCCCGATGGCGAGATCGCGGCGGATCAGGTCCTTGAGGCGGGCGCGGAAGTGGAGGTATTCGCGGATGCCCATGTCGTCCGGCAGGGGGGCTCCGGCAGGTAGCCGCTAAGAATACGCAGGGGGGGCGATTTGCCGGCGCCGTCGGGGACGAGCAGGCCGATGATCTCGCCGCAGGCGACCTCGAAGCCCACGCCGCGCACGGCGGGGTGGCCGGAGTAGGTTGTGACGAGGTCGCGGACGAGGATGGCGGGTGCGGCGGGTAAGGCGGTGGCGTCGGGCGTCGGCAGGACGGGGGAATAAGCCAACGACCTTTGGCCGACGGCCAAGGTTGCCGAACTCTTAGCCGGTCGGCGTCTGCCGCCGTCGCGCCCCTCGGAGGTAGGATCAGGGCAGAGTGACGGTCACGCGGCTGAAGAAGGTGGAGGGCACAGGGGTGCCGAGGGGTTCGTCCACCGTCACCAGTTCCCAGTTTGCGTCGATCGGGGTGACGACTTGGGCGGCGAGCATCGGGGTGAAGTTCGTCAGGTTGGTGGCGCGCTGGGGCACGTAGGTGAGGCCGCTGTTTTTCCGCCGCAGGAACTGGGCGCGGAAGGTCGGATTGGGGCCGGTCGCGTTGACGGTAAACACCGGCAAGCCGTTGGCCCCCGGTCCGCCGGCGGGGTTGAGAGAGTTGGAGCGAGGCCCGTCGAGCGGCATGTTGAAGGCATATTTCAGCAGGTTGGGCACGCCGTCGCCGAAGGGGGCGGCGGTGGGCAGGGCGTCGGCGCCGGAGAGGCCCTGACCGGCGGCCCAGTCGGCCACGACGGCGGCGGGGCTTAGGGTGGAGATCATTACACGGTGGGTGCCGTCACTGGATACAGCCACGAAACGACCGGCTCCATAGGCGACCGAAGTCCAGGCATTTGCTTCGGGGGCGGTGCGTGCGGTCCAGGTGGACACGTTCGAGCTGGTCATGATACGATTGGTGCCACCTCCGGCGACCGAAGCATAGCGGCCGTTGCCATAGGCTACGGAAGTCCATGCGCCTGCCGGAATAGGGGACTGTGCAAACCAACTGCTGCCGTCCAGGCTTGAAGCGACTTTACTGGTTCCTCCGGAGGTTCCGACGGCGACGAAGCGACCGCCACCATAGACGACGGATCGCCATCCGTTGCCGATGATGCTGGTGGCGGCGGACCATAGTATGCCGTCGGAACTGTTTGCGGTGCGAGCGGTGTTGTAATCGAGCGCGGTAAACACGCCGTTGCCGTAGGTCACCGAGCTCCAGAAACTTGAGGCGGCGCCAATGCGGGCGGTCCAAGTGATGCCGTCGGGACTGGTCATCACGTTGCTGGTGCCGTCGAACGGAACCGCGACGAAGAGGCCGTTTCCGTAGGTTACCGAAGACCAGTTGCTTGTGGGGGCAAAGCGGGCCGTCCAAGTTATGCCATCCGGGCTGGTCATGACCCGGAACGTCCCGGTCGATGCCACGGCGACGAAGAGGCCTTTCCCATAAGTAACCGAAGACCAGACGTTGTTCTCAGGCGCGAGGCGGGACGTCCAGGTCATGCCGTCGGGGCTGGTCATGACCTGGTGGGTGCCATCGGAGGCGACGGCGACAAAGAGCCCTTGGCCATAGGTAACCGACTGCCATTGGTTGTCCTGGGCGGCGGTCACGGCCGTCCAGGTGTCCCCGGTGACGGTGAATGATTTTTCGCCTTCGACGACAAAATCGTAGGCGGCCTCGTCGGCATCGTTGCTTGTGACGGTAATCGTGGCGCGGCTGGTGGCGACGCCGGAGGTCGGGGTGTAGGTGACGGTGAAGGTAGCGCTCGTGCCGGCGGCGACCGAGGAGGGGGCGCCGGAGACAGAGAACTCCGAGGCGTTTTCGCCGGTGACGGTGATCGAAGCGATGGCGAGCGTGCCGTCGCCGGTGTTTTGTATGGTGAACGTGCGCGCGAGGGAGGTCGCCACGGGACCGAAGTCGGTTTGTGCGGAGGCGAAGGGGGCGCGGGCGCCGTCCGGGATGAGGTTGCCTCCCCCGATGATGGCAATCTCTGGCCGACTATTAAACGTGAAGAGCGAGTTTGCGGCATTCGTTCCATTCGCGGTGGTGACGAGCACGCTGGCCGCCCCTGCGCTGCCGGGTGGGGTGACTGCGGTGATGGTGGTGGTATTGACCACCGTCACGCTGGTCGCCGGAGCACCGCCGATGCTGACGGTTGCAGGGTTGGTAAAGTTCGTGCCGGTGATCGTCACAGCGGTGCCGCCGACGGTGAAACCCGCATTCGGAGTGATGTTGGAAACGGTTGGCAGTGCGGCGGGTGTGGCGGGATTGGATGCCGCCGAGGCCGGGCCGGTGCCGACCGCGTTGGTCGCGGTGACGGTGAAGGTGTAGGCGGTGCCGTTGGCCAGGCCGGTGACGGTGAGCGGGGAGGCCGAGCCGGTGGCGGTGAAGCCGCCGGGGCT
>JAIXVP010000249.1 GCA_027482905.1 Opitutaceae bacterium | reverse complement strand
GTGCCGGTCATGCCCGCGAGCTTCTCATACATGCGGAAGTAGTTCTGGATCGTGACCGTGGCGTAGGTGCGCGTCTCGCGCTCGATCGTCACGTTCTCCTTGGCCTCTACCGCCTGGTGCAGGCCGTCGGACCAGCGGCGGCCGGGCATGACGCGGCCGGTGTTTTCGTCGACGATCATCACCTTGCCCTCGGCCACGACGTATTGGACGTCGCGCTCGTAGAGCGAGTAGGCGCGGAGCAGCTGTGAGATGGCGTGGATCTCCTCGGAGGTCTGGGCGAACTCCTCCTGCATGGCGGCGCGGCGCGACTCCTTTTGCTCGGGGGTCGGGCCCTGCTCGCGCTCGAGATCGCTGAAGGCGGTCGCGAGGTCGGGCAGCGTGAAAGCGTCGGGGTGGTCGGGGCGGAGCAGTTTGCGGCCGATCTCGCTGAGGTCGGCCTGGTGCTGGCGCTCGTCGATGGAGTAGAAAAGCTCCTCCTTGAGCTGGAAGAGCTCGGTTTTTTGGAAGTCCGAGTTGTATTCGACCTCGGTCTTGTCGAGCAGCTTGCGCCACTCGGGCGTCTCCATCAGCCCGCGCAGGAGTTTGTTCTGCGGGTTGCCGATCTTGACCTGGAGCATGCGGCGCGCGGCCTGGGCGCGATCGTCCGGGCTGAGCGGTTCCTTTTTGAGGAGGGTCTGGGCTTCGCCGATAAAGCGGTTGCAGAGGCGGGTCTGCTCCTGGACCAGACGGGCCACCTGGGGCTGGAGGCGGGTGTAGGGTTGCTCGCGCTCGATCGGCGCGGGGCCCGAGATGATCAGCGGCGTGCGGGCCTCGTCCACGAGGATGGAGTCGATTTCGTCCACGATGCAGAACCAGTGGTCGCGCTGCACCTGGTCCTCCTTGCGCGTGGCCATGCCATTGTCGCGGAGGTAGTCGAAGCCGAACTCCGAGGCGGTGCCGTAGGTGATGTCGCAGCCATACATCTGCCGGCGCACGTCGGGCGGCATCTGCTGCTGGATGCAGCCGACCGAGAGGCCGAGGAAACGGTAGAGATAACCCATCCACTCGGAGTCGCGGCGGGCGAGGTAGTCGTTGACCGTGACGAGCTGCGAATTCCGCCCGGTGAGCGCGTTCAGATACATCGCGGTGGTGGCGACAAGGGTCTTGCCCTCGCCGGTCGCCATCTCGGCGATGCGCCCCTGGTGCAGGGCGATGCCGCCGATTAGCTGCACGTCGAAGTGGACCATGTTCCACTCCAGCTCCTGACCGCAAACCTGCCCCTTGAGGCCGACCAAGCGGCGGGCGGCGTTCTTCACCGCCGCGAAGGCCTCGGGGAGGATCGCGTCGAGCGCGGCGTTCTTGTCGGAAGCAGCGGCCACGCGGGCCTTAAACTCCGCCGTCTTGGCCCGCAGCTGGTCGTCGGTCAGCGCCTTGTAGGCCTCGTCGTGCTCGTTGATTTTGGCGACGACGGGTTTGGCGCGCTCGAGGAACTTGCGGTAGTGACGACCGGCAAAACGCTTGAAGAAAAACGACAACATGGAGCGGTGAACCGTAGGGCGGCGCGTCGCCTTGGCAAACGGCAAATCCACCCCCGCCGCTCCACCCATTCGTCGTCGCCAAAACGTCACCCGGCCGGCGCGCACCCTGCTTTCGCCCGCCCATGCCATCCGCCCGCCTCTTCCAACCCGCTCTGCTCCTTACGCTTCTCGCCATGATACCCGATCTTCGTTCCGAACCGGTCACCCCCGCCACGCCTTCGCCCGGCATCCAAGTCGTCCAAATCGAAAAACAGCCCTGGTATGAGGCCGACGACAAAGCCGTCGCCCGCGAAATCGCCAGCCCGCGCAACTCCCGCGCCCAAACCCTCAGCATCGCCGACATCATCATCCCCGCCGGCGTCGCGGTGAAACCCCACTACCACAAGGTCATCGAGGAGATCTACTACGTCACCGCCGGCTCCGGAATCATGACCCTCGACGGCCGCGAGACCCGCATCGGCGTCGGCGACGCCGTCGTAATCCGCCCCGGCGAACGCCATTCCGTGCGCAACGACACCGCCGCCGAGCTCCGCCTCATCGTGACCTGCACCCCGCCCTGGACCCCCGATTGCCTGATCTTCGACTGAGCGGTTCGACACGCTCAGAATTTCAGCCGCCGCGTCTCCGGCTTCGGCGCCGTCTCGGTCAGCAGCGATTGACGAAAAAACTCCTGCGCCGCCTTCACCAGCGGCGCGTATTGGCCGTAGTTGCCCGCCCACGAGTTTGGCACGCACAGCCGCCTCAGCACGCCCGACCCGACCTTGTCCGGCGCGTCATCATCGGGCGCGAACTCCACCGTGAAACGCGGATCGCGCACGTGAACGACGAAATGCCGCGAGCGCCCGGCCCCGTCCTCGCGCTCGACCCGCATGAAGTTTCCCACCGCTTCAGCCATGTTTGGAAAATGTGACGAAACGGTGACCAAGCAAGTCTTCGGCCGTCCGCGCGGCGATTTTTCGTGACACCCTGTCGGCGGCCGCAACCCGTCCGCTTTCGCCCTTGTTCCACCCGGCCGAGGCCCGCATACCGAGCGCTGCCCGGGTGGCAAATCCATGAAAGACCTTCCCCCTGACGTGCCCCGTCTCGACCCCGTCCCCTTCGTCGTCGCCGATGTCGTGCTGGTGGGCTTCGCCGCCTTCCTCGGCTGGCAGGCCGAAGCCCCGCTGGGCGCCGCGCCCCTCGCCGCCATCGCCGCCTGCGTGGGCCTCGGCGCCATCGCCGGGCTCTACCCTTTCGTCGTGAACCACGCCCGCCGCCAGGAGGAGGCCCTCCAGGACCGCGCCAACCAGATCGAGGCCCTCGCCCGCACCGTCGCCGCCTCCGCCGAGCAGATCAGCATCGCCGCCGCCAGCCTGCCCGCCATCGCGGACCACGCCAACCGCCAGCTCAAGGCCGCCGAACAACTCCCCGCCGCCCTGCACAGCCAGTTGCAAGCCCTGCAACTTCAGGTCTCCGCCACCGCTGGCGAGGAAAACGCCGCCCTGCGCCACGAGCTTGATACCCTGCGCGCCGCCGAGACCACCAAACTCGCCACCGCCCTCGAGAACCTCACCCAAGCCACCCGGGACATCGCCCGCCTCGAGGCCCTCGCCGCCAAGCACACGACCACCCTGGACGAAGCCCTCGCCCACCTGCCCCGCCTCGCCGCCACCTTCACCGATCAAGCCACCAACACCCTGCGCCGCGAAACCGCCAACGCCGTCTCCGCCCTTGAGGCCGCCACCGATTCCGCCCGCATCAAGATCGACGCCTCCGCCCACGCCACCCAGGCCGCCGTCGCCGCCGCCGCCGAACAGGCCCGCGCCACCCTCGAACGCGCCGTCCAAGACGCCGCCACCACACTCGCCGCCGCCACCCCGCCCCCGCCCGTCCCGCCCCTGGCCCCCGCCGTCGTGGTCGTATCCGCGCCGTCGCCTGAACCCACCGCGCCCGCGCCCATCGCCCCCACACCGGAGATACCGCCCGCCCCCGCCGCGACTTCAACGCCCGCCCCGTTGCCGATCAACGATGCCGACCTCGACGAACCCGCCGAGTCCGCCGCCCTTGAACCCGCTCCGGAACCCGCGCCATCCTTCGCCGCGCCCACCGTCGTCGAGCCCCCGCCTATCGCTCCGACTCCCGCCCCTGAACCCGTGGCGGAGCAGTCCGCACCCGAGCTCCCACTCGCCCCATCCGCTCCAGCCGAGCCGGAGCCCGAACCCGATCCCGAACCGGAGCTCACCGCAGATCCCGACCCCGAGCCCACGCCGGCCCACGCCGAACCCGCCCTGTCCAACGACGGCTTTACCCGCCTCATCGCCACCGCCTACATCGGCATCGGCAACAAACTCTTCATCCGCGGCGACGGCCCCGGCCTGCGGCGCGACAAAGGTGTGCCCCTCCAATTCGTCTCCATCGGCAAGTGGCGCTGGGAAAGCGCCGAGCTGCTCTTCCCGGCCAAGGTCCGACTCTACAAAAACGACCAGATCGAATGCGTCGCGCTCGGCGAATTCGCCCTCGAACCGGGCCACCACCACGAGGTCAACGCCACCTTCTGAGCCCCGCCGCATCGCCCCGGTTTCAAAACCCCGCTTGACGCCCGCCGCCCGACGCGCCTTGTCTTCGCCGCAGTGATCTTCGCTTCCTCCGCCTCCGTGAAAGCCTCCGCCCACGTCGTATCCGTGGTCGTAGCTATTTCCGTGTCCGTTACGGGCACACCGCGAGGCTAACGAAAGCAACCCACTTTCCGCCCCCTCCGGTGACCACCGGAGGGGGTTTTTTGTTTTAGGACAAAACCCCGGCCTCCGGGGAAAACCGCAGGGGGTGGTGAACCTCTCCAAATCCACCACCCATGAACGCCCTCGACCCGCAACTCCCGCCGCTCGCCCTCGCGCTCGGCCGCCTTCGCCAGCCGCGGCCCGCGCACCGGACGACCTGGCCTTTCGCGCCACGCCCGGCCGGCGAGCCCCTCCCCGAGGAGCTCCCTCCGACCGTTCGCGCGACCGCGCCGGAACACGATTTCCTGCGCGTGCTGCCCGAACCCGCCCTCACCGGCGAGCTTCCCGCCCCGCGGAGCGCGCCGCCGCCCGCGTTCAATCGCCCTTATTGGTTCGACCTGTGATCGGCCGCGTTGCCCGCGCTCACTGCAAATCCAGCGGCCTCCGCCCGCCGGCCGGCTCCCAGGCCGCGAGTTGCTTGAGCGCCTCCGTCGCGCCCGGATCGCGGCGAATGATCTCCTTGACCAAGAGGGTGGCGTTGGCGCCAAAACCCTCCTCGCGCACCGTCCGGGCCAGCGCGAGCAAACGTTCCGGCGCCCCGGAGTCGCGCCCGAGCGCGTTGCGCGCGAGCAGTTGCAAGACCAGCGGATCGTCGCCCCGCGCCCGCAGCGGCAGTTCCAGCGCCTCCAACCGGGCGGTCTCGGCCGCGAGCCAGGCCGGCTGCGCCCGCCGCACGGCGGACAACAAGGCCAGCGCCCCGGCCGGATCTCGGGTGGCGACGAGGTGCTCGAAAGCCGATCGAAACCCGCCGAAGGTATCGATCGCCGGCGCCGCCGCCGGCTCGGCGGGCGCAGGTTCGGGGACGGCCGCCGCCGTCTCTTTCGCGATGCGC
>JAIXVP010000118.1 GCA_027482905.1 Opitutaceae bacterium | reverse complement strand
GACGCCGAAACAGCCGCCGAACCCACCGAACTCCGCCTCGCCACGCCCTGGCCGCCCACCCTCGAGATCCGCGACTGGCTGTCCACCTTCACCGCCCTGCCCGTCGTCTGGCACCTCGCCCCCGCCGACCGCGTCAAGGAACTCATCGTCGCCAACTACGGCGTCGGCGCCGGCTCCCTTGAAGACGAGCTCGACGCCCTCGACCCCGTGGCAAACGCCTCCGAGGCCGAGGCCGACGAGGACGCCGCCGTGGTCCGCTTCGTCACCGACGTCATCGCCCAGGGCATCGCCGACCAGGCCACCGACATCCATTTCGAACCCCAGGAGGAACAGCTCCGCATCCGCTACCGCATCGACGGCCTGCTCGTCCCCGTGCCCGTGCCGGATAATCTCCGCCGCTTCCAGGACGCCATCCTCTCGCGCCTCAAGATCATGGCGCGCCTCAACATTTCGGAGAAACGCCTTCCCCAAGACGGACGCATCAACTTCAAGTCCGGCGCCACCGCCCTCGACATCCGCGTCTCCACCTTCCCCACCCTTTACGGCGAGTCCACGTCCCTCCGTCTGCTCAACCAGAAGAAGGAGGCATACACCATGGACCGCCTCGGCATGGCGGCCGACGAGCAAAAAGCCATCAACAAGGTCCTCGACTACCCGCACGGCATCATCCTCGTCACCGGCCCCACCGGCTCGGGAAAGTCCACCTCGCTCAACGCCTTTCTCCGCAAGATCAACTCCCCCGATCTCCGCATCGTCACCATCGAGGACCCCGTCGAATACGAGGTGCCCGGCGCCAACCAGATGCAGACGCGCGCCGAAATCGGCCTCACTTTCGCCTCCGCGTTGCGCTCAGTCCTCCGCCAGGACCCCGACGTCATCATGGTCGGCGAAATCCGCGACCTCGAGACCGCCGAGATCGCCATCCGCGCCTCCCTCACCGGCCATTTGGTGTTCTCCACCCTCCACACCAACGACGCCCCCGGCGCCATCACCCGTCTCATCGACATGGGCGTGGAGCCCTTCCTCGTCGCCTCCGCCGTCGAGCTGGTCATCGCCCAACGCCTCGTCCGCCGCCTCTGCCCCGCCTGCACCAAGCCCAAACCGGTCGAGACCGCCCGCATCCAGGCCGACCTCGTCGCGCTCCACCTGCCGGCGTCCCTCGCCGACGGCGTCCACGAATTGAACGCCCCCGTCGGCTGCCGCGCCTGCCGCGGCACCGGCTATCGCGGCCGCGTCGGCATCTTCGAGATCCTCCACCCCAAGCCCCTCCACGACCTCATCGTGAAACGCGAATCCGGCCGCGCCCTCACCGAGCAGGCCGTGGCCAACGGCATGACCACCCTGTCCGAATCCGGCTGGGACCGCGTCCGCGGCGGCCAGACCACCTTCGACGAACTCCTCCGCGCCCTGAGCACCACCGATTGAGCTGCGCTCAATCGGAATGACCAATGCCCAATGTCCAATGTCCAGTGAGCCAACCCACGACTCCGCCGTTTGGCTAGACCGCCGGGCACGCAGCGAACAAGTAACCCGCCTCCACCGCCCCTCGCCCCACGCCTCCGCTTGCGTCCGACCATTGGTCATTGGTCATTGGTCATTGGTCATTCCGGGAGCGTAGCGACCGCCCAAATGCCTTCCTTCACCTACACCGCCCGCGACAAGTCCGGCGCCACCTCGAGTGGCGTCCTGGACGCCCCGAGCCGCCGCGATGCGCTCCGCCGCTTGCAGACTCGCGGCCTCCAGCCCACCCAGTTGACCGAGTCCACCGGCGCCAAACCCGCCCGCGCCGCCAAAAAATCCTCCGCCGCGCCCCACACCGCCGCCGCCACGCCGGCCAAGGCTCTCCCCGCCTCGAAGTCCACCCCCACCGCCAAGGAGCGCCTGCCGTTCATGGAGTCGCTCGCCGACCTTATCCGCGGCGGCCTGTCCGCCGGCGAAGCCGTCCGCCTGCTCTCCGTCCGCGTCTCCCAACCCCGCCTCCGCTCCCTCTGCGCCTCCCTCTGGTCCAGCCTGAGCGAAGGCCAGACCCTCTCCGGCGCCCTCGGCCAGTTCCCCCAGGTCTTCGACGGCCAGACCATCAACCTCGTCGCAGCCGGCGAAGCCACCGGCAACCTCCGCGACGTCCTCGACCGCCTCATCACCCATTTCACCGAGCAAAGAGAGCTGCGCGCCAAACTCGCCGCCGCCCTCGCCTACCCCGTCTTCGTCTGCTTCCTCGCCGGCGGCGTCATCCTGTTTTTCCTCTTCTTCCTGCTACCCCGCCTGAAGGGCCTGCTTTCCTCGCTCGGTGGCGAATTGCCCTGGGCGACCAAGATGCTGGTGAACGGCTCCGAGTTCCTGCTCCACTATGGCGTCATCGGCGTCATCGCCGTCGTTGTGGGCGTCATATTTATCAGCCAAACGCGCCGCACCGCCGCCGGTCGCCGCACGACCGACGCCCTTGCCCTGCCCCTTCCCGTCCTCAGCGGCTTCGCCATTCGCGGCACCGTCCTGAACTTCGCCCACACCCTCGCCGTGTTGCTCGAAAACGGCATAACCACCGCCGAGGCCCTCCGCCTCGCCGAGCGCACCGTGGCCAACGAGGCCCTCCGCTCCCGTTTCAGCGAAGCCACCGACCGGGTGCTCGAGGGCGAATCCCTCTCCACCGCCCTCGGCCGGACCGGCGTCTTCGAGCCCCTCCTCCTCGACCGCCTCGCCGTGTCCGAGCAAACCGGCAGCCTTGCCCCCGGCCTCCGCGACATCGCCCGCACCTGCCGCGCGCAATTGGACAAATTCCTCAACACCTTCACCACGTCGATCAGCGCCGGAGTGCTCGTCGCCGCCTTCAGTTTCGTCGCCTTCATCGCCTACGCCATTGTCAGCGCCGTGTTCAAGGTCAGCAGCAGTTTCCGTTTTTAATCCACCGGCAGCGGTTGCCTGGACGGGTGGCTTCGAGTGCGCGCGGAGCGCGCAGACTCCAGCTACAACCCGGAGTAAGCCAACCCCGTGTTTCCTTAAGCCCTATCGGTATTTCCATAAGCTCGCTCCACTTTGGCGATACGAACCGAGTAATGGGTATACCAAGTCGATTTCCCCGTTTCTTGAGCAATCACGTGCTCCGAGTGTTTTTTCCAATTTCGAATATCCTCTTCGGTCTTCCAATAGGAGACGGTGATTCCCGCCCCCGTTTCATCTCGAACCGAATCCACACCCAGGTATCCGGGCATCGACTTGGCAAGGTCATCCATCCGATCCGCCATCCTGGCGTAACCGCGGTCACCGGCTGAGCGTTGGGAGGTGAAAATCACCGCGTAATACGGCGGTTCGGGTAGGGTCGTTTTATGTGACATAGCCTCTAGTGTTAACGTCGGACATTTGCCTCGCCCATGTTTTGCGCGGGCCTTTCGCAAGCACGCAGAACGGCGGGAACGCGGGCCTATCTGTATGCCTTGTTCATCGCCTTTGAATGAGTTCCTTATTCTATACCGAAAGCCCAAGTCCGACGCTCATGGCTTCCGCCCCTCGTCCACCTCCCAGTATTCGAAGAAAGTTTGTATATCCTTTCGTTCCGCCAAACCGCTCGCGGATTTAAACTTCTCCAATAAACCTGAAACAGAATCCAGCCAGCCTCGCTTGCTTGCGAAATCGTTCCAAATCAACGTCGTCAACACGTTCATTTTTCGCCCGTGCTCGCCACAATACGCCCAGCAATCCTCGTCGCTGGCCCCGGTGAGCACGAACTGGGCAAACTTGGCGTAATCCAGCTCCAGATAACCCATTATCCGGGCGTCATAGCCATCGCCCATCAACGCGTAGAAATCGGGCCGCAATTCGTTCGACTGCTTCAGCCTGATTTTGTCGATGGTCCGACCGAGATAATACAGCCCGCCGATTCTATCGTAAGGAGAACGAGGTGTCTTGTAATGTATCGTCATTGTAATTGTGGATCTAGGCCCAACAACGGACTCCGGGAACATTCCGTTTGGCGGTTCACCGGAACCGGCTTTATATCTTCCTCATCATAAACACGCTATTGGCGTCCGCCTTGTAATTCCCGAACGGTCCGCAGGGTAGAAAGCCAAATTCGCCATAGAGCCTACGGGCGGGAGCAAAAAACTCCATCGCACCGGTCTCGAGATACATGGCCTCGTATCTTCTCCGGCCTGCTTCTCGAATCAAGTGCCCGACGAGAGCCGATCCGATTCCGCTTCCGCGTCGTTGCGTGGCTACTCGCATCGACTTTATCTCGGCCGCCGCTCCATCCAAGTGCTTCAAGGCGCAGCAACCGACGATTTCGCCCTGCTCCACCGCGGTCCAGAATGTAATCTCCGGGCGTCGCAGGCCGTCCAAATCGAGGGCGTGTTTGCTCTCGGGTGGCGACACGGCCCGCATGTCTTGGATATGCTCTTCAAGAAACGCCGCTATTGCACGGCCCGCGAGATTATCGACACGGATCTCCATATGCTAGCTATGCCGACGCTCCAACCGCCCTAAGCGTCGGCAAAACGCCGGCCGGACGGTGGCAAGGATCTTGACGCGCAATCGGTTTGTCCTTGGTGCATACATCCGCCCCCTCGCTAATTGCCGGCGTCCACTTTATCAGCCATGAACTTGTCATCGTAGTTATTAATGATATGAAATTTCCGCCCGTCGGCGGAAATGGTAAGGGTATCGGTGAAGCCGTTGTCCCAGCGTATCTCCATCTTGCGCTCGCTTTCATTAAGCCACTTCCAGATCCCGTAATTACAATCATTCCAGGTGGCCAATCCACTGGAGCTGATGACGACGTTGGAGTCTGCCGACCAGCGCCAGCGGCCGACCGGTGGCGTTCCGGTTTCCACCTTGGGCGGTTCGCGCCGGATGGATTTGATTTCGCTGCAGATTGACGAAACCGCGGACAGATTTTTTTCCTTGAGATATTTGCTCAGAAGACGATCAAGGCCGTCCTCATGATTACGTCGTAGTGCGGTTAATTCACGGCTTACGGCGTTCCCGACCGGGGCGGCCACACTGATGGTGGATAAGCCTAAGGTGAACGCGAAAAGATACTTGGTGATTCTTTGGGTCATCGAAGTGAAATGCGAATGGGTGTGGTATACTGATTTGCTGGGCTCCTTTTTCAAATGAAGCGTAATACGAGAAACGCCAACATGCCTCCGATGCCACATCCGGACCATTGCTTTAGACTCAGATACATGAACTGGTCAACCTCTTTCGTGACTATCCACTCTTCGTCCAACGCCATGGATACTGTCTGAGCGGGGATACCATTAATGGAGAGGCGAAGTAATGCAGAAAATGCCGCGAATAATGCCGATGCTAGACTTGCGAATCCGAAATGATCTGCCGAACCAATGTGAAACCAATCACGAGTGTATCCCGCTGCCACGCAGGCACCGATAAAAAGAAAGGGAACGAAGAAGCCGAACCGCCTAAATTGGACATATACCAGTTGCATGGCATTTTTTCATGATACGCC
Organism: Opitutaceae bacterium; assembly: GCA_027482905.1. Classification (GTDB taxonomy): domain Bacteria; phylum Verrucomicrobiota; class Verrucomicrobiia; order Opitutales; family Opitutaceae; genus IMCC26134_A. The sequence goes on along the minus strand of JAIXVP010000118.1, from coordinate 2,116 downwards.
TAATGATTTATTAGGCACCTTTTTTCTTTCTGATTCTAAACTTGTATTCGAATTCGTTTACCATCTTGGAGACATTGGTAGAGAGAGCTCATCTCCTTCTGGAAAACACCTACTGCCTGCCAATACCTTAGCTTTCTATCCAGAGTCTTCGCTATGATAGTAGACAAATATGAATCAAGCGTGCCCGTGTGCTCACGACATATTCTGTGATACTCTTCGTATGGAATCTTTTCCTTTTCAAATCTTTTCTTGGCAAAGAATTTTACTGAAATGATATCCTTGTGACGTGAAGTAAGGAATGCATGGACAAGTTGATTTCGGTAATCATATAAATAAATCTGCTCCTCACGACTCAATACCTCGAGCAATTCCCCAACCAATACGCAAAAATTGGAAAGTTGATCTATCGCATCCGCTAACATGAACCAACCTTGCTCATCTGCTTCTTTCTTCAATTTTGGTAATTCAATCTGCTGTGCCTCCATAGTGTCCATTAAGGAACAGATCCAAATCGTCCCTATTTTGTTTCGAAGTTCGAACTCCTTGTCGAATTCGTGTGAAAACAAATAGAAGCCCCAATTGCTTACACATGTGTTGTTTGAGGAAACCACCTCGTAAACACGATTTACTAACCGTATAGGTGGCTTTGAATTCATTGATTTTGCCTAACGTAAAACTGAGCCGCGACCATGCCTGGCGCAGTTCGTGCGTCAGCACGAAATGTGACAGGCATGGTCGTTGGCTCCAGTGCCTTGTTAGCCTCATTTTTTTATTGGATCGGTGTGCAGAGCTCAATCAGGTGGCCATCCAGATCTCTTACATAGGCTACGGTCTGGCCCCATGGTTTGAGTATTGGCTCAGCCACAGCAAACGCTCTGCCTAAAATTGCATTAGCGTATGCTTTCGGGACATCATCCGTCACGAACGCGATTTCTGAAGCTAGCGGCGGCTGCTTGGGATCAGGAGCTTGTAAGTCGGCTTTCAAGTTCGCTCTTGCTAGCGCTAAAGAAGCGAACGCCAAAGTGGTGCTTCCGGTGTCCAGCTCGCCGTAATCGCCCCCTTCGTGAAGGAAACGCTTCTTCATGCCGAAAGCCGTTTGATAAAACGCCAACGTAGTAGAAACGTCTTTGACGTATAAGATCGTGTATCCGAATTTCATATTGTTTATTATGGCTAACGTCAGAACTGAGCGAGCCGGTTGCTTGGCGCAGCTCGTGCGTAAGCACGAGGTGTGACAAGCAACCGGCTTCGCTCTAGTGATTTGTTAGGCAAGTTTTCCATTTTTTCTGTTGTCTTTGTTCTGCTTCCATCCGCGAACTGCAAGATATGCGGCGCCAGCCAATGAGATACCTGCGATACCGTAGGACTGCCAGGGATAAACGATGGATGGATTCCGCTTGTTAACGAAAGGTTTGGGCGGCGGGCCCCAGAGCATTATAAAACCGGGCATACCGAGCAGCAACGCCCAAAAATAGTAAGATGTTCGGAATATTTTGTCTGCGCGTTTCCAGAACGAATCTGGCACCGACTCTGATGGCTTTGGCTTTTTCCATTTCATGATTCTGCCTAACGTCAAAACTGAGCCGCGACCATGACTGGCGCAGTTCGTGCGTAAGCACGAAATGTGACAGGCATGGTCGTTGGCTCTAGTGCCTTGTTAGGCTCAGTTTTCATTTCTTTATTTCAGGGCAAATGCCGTGAGATTTCCTATGCCGACGGCGGCAGCGATGCAGGCTACTAATGAGACGAAAGGGAATACCATGTAGAGAAATAAATTGCCTTCATTCTTTTCGTTATGAGCCGATTTTACGCCTAGGAAACGATACATAACACGGCCAACTAAATAGGCGGTTCCGAGTCCGATTCCTATGCCGAATGGAATCAGGATAATTGTCGCCCACATGGGAGCGCCCGCACCATTTGCCGACGCTGGTGCGCCGATGGCAAATATGATAACGGTTAATACTGTGGTGAGATCGGCGAGATTCATTTCTTTTTGCCTAACGTCAAAACTGAGCCGCGACCATGCCTGGCGCAGTTCGTGCGTAAGCACGAAATGTGACAGGCATGGTCGTTGGCTCCAGTGCCTTGTTAGGCTCATTTTTTGTCGCAGGCG
>JAIXVP010000089.1 GCA_027482905.1 Opitutaceae bacterium | reverse complement strand
GGTTTTTCATGTCCGGCCCAAGAACATCCCCGCCGCGTCCCGGCTGAAGCGCGATTCTTGACCACAAAAAACCCGCAACGCTTTCGCGTGGCGGGCTTTGAAAAATGGTGCAGCTGTAGGGAGTCGAACCCCAAACCTTCTGATCCGTAGTCAGACGCTCTATCCAATTGAGCTACAGCTGCGTAGTGGGAGGCGAGAGAAAGCAAGGTTACGAAAGCCCGCGCAAGCGCTTTTTCAAAAAAATACCGGAACGCCTACCGATCGCATCCCGCGCCGGCCGAATCCTCTGTCTTCCGGACAAACCAAGGTTGAAAAGAGCGCCCCCGCGCCCCACTTGTTTCCATTCTCAGTGGCCAAAACGACCAACATCTCCTCTTCCGCCCAGCCCGAAGCCGCTCCGCCTTCCTTTGAGACCGCGATGGAGCGTCTCGAAAGCATCGTGGAAGCCATGGAATCGGGCGACGTCCCCCTCACCGAACTGCTCACCAAATACGAGGAAGGTGCCAAGCTGATCGCCCGCTGCGAGGAACGGCTCAAAACCGCCGAACTCAAGATCGAACAACTTAAACGCCAGCGCGACGGCTCCGTCCGGCTCGAGCCCTTCGCGACCTCCGAGACGCCCGAATCCGCCTGATTTTCCGACTTCCGTGCCCGCCTCCGCCTCCTCCGCCGCCGCCACGCCCCCTCCGGGCGCCCCTCGCCTGCTCGACCTCATCCGCTCGCCCGATGACGTCAAAGGCCTTTCCGCCATGCAGTTGCCCACGCTGGCGGCCGAGATCAGGGAGGAACTCATCCGCGTCACCGCCCGCAACGGCGGCCACGTCGGCCCCAACCTCGGCGTGGTCGAGCTGACCATCGCGCTGCATCGGGTTTTCTCCACCCCGCGCGACAAATTTGTCTTCGACGTAGCCCACCAGGGCTACGTCCACAAGCTCCTCACCGGTCGCCTCGCCGGTCTGCAAAAAGTCCGCCAAACCGGCGGCGCGTCCGGCTTCCTGAACCGCGCCGAGAGCCCCCACGACGCTTTCGGGGCCGGCCACGCCGGCACCGCCCTGTCCGCCGCCCTCGGCATGGCCACCGCCCGCGACCTGAAAGGCACCGACGAGCACGTGGTCGCCCTGTGCGGCGACGCCGCCTTCACCTGCGGCATCACCTTGGAGGCGCTCAACAACGTCGTCAGCTCGACCAAACGCCTCGTCGTTATCCTCAATGACAACGAGTGGTCCATCGCCCGCAACGTCGGCGCCATCGCCAAATACCTTAATCGGCTCTCGACCAACCGCACCTACAACAAGGTCCACCACGACATCGAGAAGTTCTTCCTCGGCCTGCCCGGTGGGCGCGACATGAACCGCCTCTGGAACAAGTGGAAACGCGAGACGAAGGACTTCTTCGTCGAGTCTTCGCTGTTCGAGAAATTCGGCCTCCGCTACCTCGGTCCGATCGACGGTCACAACCTCGAGGAGTTGATCAAAAACCTCGAGTTCGCCCGCGACACCGACACCCCGATTCTTCTCCACGTCATCACCGAGAAGGGCCGGGGCCTCGACGCCGCCCGCGCCCACCCGGAAAAATTCCACGGCCTGGGCGCCTTCGACCCCACCACCGGCGAGGCCAAGTCCGGCCCGCCCGGCACCCCGCCCAGTTACCAGGACGTATTCGGCCGCGAACTCGTCCGCCTCGCCACCGCCGATTCGCGCATCGTCGGCATCACCGGCGCCATGCCCAGCGGCACAGGCCTTAACCAGCTCGCCGCCACGGTGCCGCGCCAGTTTTTCGACGTCGGCATCGCCGAGGAACACGCCGTGGTCTTCGCCGCCGGCCTCGCCACCCAGGGTCTGCGCCCGGTCGTGGCGATCTACTCGACCTTCCTGCAACGCGCCTTCGACAACATCTTGCACGACGTGGCCTTGCAGAACCTGCCGGTCACCTTCTGCCTCGATCGCGCCGGCCTTTCGCCGAACGACGGCGCCACCCACCACGGGCTCTTCGACCTCGCCTACCTGCGCTGCGTGCCCCGCGCCGTGATCATGGCCCCGCGCGACGAACACCAGCTCGCCGCCATGCTCCGGACCGCCCTCGCCCACGACGGCCCGGCCTTCATCCGCTACCCTCGAGGCTCATGCACCGGCACGACGCCGCCCGCCGTTCCCGTCGCCGTGGAAATCGGTCGGGCCGAGGTCCTGCGCCCGGGCCGCGAGGTCGTGCTCTGGGCCATCGGCACGATGTGCGCCGACGCCCTCGCCCTCGCCGCCCAGCTCCATGCCGAGGACGATCTCGAGGTCGGCGTGGTCGACGCCCGCTTCGCCAAACCGCTCGACCGCGATCTCCTGTTGGCCCAGGCCGCCGAGGCCCGCCTGATCGTCACCCTCGAGGACGGCGTCGTCACCGGCGGTTTCGGCGCCGGCGTGCTGGAAACCTTGTCCGAAGCCGGCCTTGGCACCCCGGTTGAGCGCCTCGGCTGGCCGGACGCCTTCGTCGACCACGGCTCTACCGTGGCGGAACTTCGCGCCGCCCATGGCCTGTCCCCTGCTGACCTGTTGCGCCGCGTCCGAGGCCGTCTCGCCCAACGCGAAACCATCCCGAGCTGATCGGTCGACGTCTAAACTCCAACCAGCTCCCATTTCATCGCCCTTCCCGTGCCTTCTTACCCGGTCCGCTCTCCCAAACCCAAAGCCAACATCGTGCAAGCCTTCCGCGGCGAGGTGCGCGCGGTCGTGCCCCTGCATTCGCTGGAACGCGCGCTCGTGGTGGTGGCGACCATCCAGCTCTGCTTCCTCCCCTGGGCCTTCGGCGCCCGCACCTCGTGGGCGCAGCTCGTCTCGCTCGGCTTGTCCATCCTCGCCTTCACCCTCGCCATGTGGCCCAGACGCTACGACGGCGAGCTCGCCCCTGACGGCGACTTTACACTCCACACGTGGCCCCGTTTGCTGCGCTTCCCGCCCTTCTGGCTCGGCCTCGCCTTTGTCGCCTACATCGTGATCGGCGCCCTAAATCCAGCCTACGAACGCGTGAGCAACGGCTCCGTATGGTTTCTCAAGCCCTTGGAACACGTTGATTGGCTGCCGTCCGGGCTGGACGCGCCCTTCGACCGAATGAACGCCTGGCGCACGCTCACGATCGTCGCCGCCGTCTGGCTTCTGGCTTGTTCCCTTTGGACCGGGATAACGCGCCGGGCCGCGATCCATACCATCCTCACCGCGCTGGTCGTGAATGGCGTGGCGCTCGCCCTCCTCGCGATTCTACAAAAGGTTACCGGGGCGGAGAAAATCCTCTGGTTCGTCTCCGGCGCGCCAAGCTACTTCCACGGCACGTTTTACTACAAGAACCACGCGGCCGCCTACTTCGACCTGATCGCGGTCGTGACCGCGGGGCTGATGATCTGGCATCACATCCGCGGACTCCGCCACCTCGAGCGGAGCAGTCCTTCGCCGGTTTTCGCATTCGGCTTCATCGTGATCGGCGCCTGCGTTTTCATGAGCGCGTCCCGCACCGGGATGATCCTGCTCGCCGCTTATATCGTGGTGCTGTTGACGACCTACCTGGTCTGGCGGGCACGTCGCCAGGCCGGCCCTTCGAATCCTATTCTCTCGGGGTTGGCCGCCGTGGCCGTGCTGGGGTTCATCGCAGCCGCCGCGTTCTTCCTGAATCTGGACAAAAGCATCGATCAATTCAAGCGACTCACGAAAGAGGACAAACAATGGTCGATCGAAGCCCGTATCCAGGCGCGTGACGCCACCTACGAGATGTTTCTCGACCAGCCTCTCACCGGCTGGGGCGCGGGCAGTTTCCGCCACGCCTTCCCGTCCCACCAACAAAACTACCCGGATATCTACCGCGGACCCGGCAGGAGATATTTCTTCTGGGAGCATGCCCATAACGACTACGTTCAGGCCCTGGCGGAGTTCGGCGTGATCGGCTTCGCCTTTCCCGTGCTCGCCCTGCTCTGGCTTGTCGCCAAGTTATGCCGGCTCGGCGCTCTCGGCCACCCCGCCTTTCTCCTGATGCTTTTCGGCCTCGGCCTTCCCCTCGCCCACTCGTGGGTGGATTTCCCGCTCTACAACGCCTGTATCCTCACGACTTTCGCCGCCATCACGGTTATGCTGGTGCGTTGGGTCGAATTGGAGGTCCGCCCCGGCGGCGCCGGAGTTCCGGCCGGGCGAATTTGAACCAGAAAAAACCCGCCTCGGCGAAGAGGCGGGCTGGAAGAGCTAAACCACCCGCTCGTAAGACGCGGCGCCGACTTACTTGGCGTCCTGGGAGGACACCGGCGGGGTGGTGACCGAGACGGGCTCGGCGGCGGGAGCCGGGGCCTTGATCTCGAGCAACTCGACGTCGAAAATCAGGGTGGCGTTCGGGGGAATGGAGCCGCCCGCGCCCTGCTCGCCGTAGCCCAGCTTGGAGGGGATGTAGAGCTTCAGCTTGCCGCCGACGCCGACCAATTGCAGACCCTCGGTCCAACCGGGGATCACGCCGTTGAGCGGAAACTCGGCCGGGGTGCCGCGCTGCACGGAGCTGTCGAAGACGGTGCCGTTGACCAGCTTGCCGGTGTAGTGAACCTTGACGGTGTCGGTCGGCTTGGGCTTCGCGCCGGTGCTCTCCTGGATCACTTCGTAGTAGAGACCGGTCGGGGTGGAGAGGATCTTCGGATTTTTCTTCAACTCATCGAAGAACGCCGCCGACTCCTGATCCGCCGCCGCCGCGAGGCGGGCCTGCGCGACCTGCTGCCGGCCGCCCAGCACGCGCTGGATCTCGGGACCGAAGGCCTCGGGGTTGAACTTGTTTTTCTCGCCGCTGAAGGCCGCGTCAAGACCCTTGAGGGCGGCGGCCTTCTCCTCGGCGCTGAGGCCGAACTCGGCGATGCCGATGCGCTGGCCGACGAGGTAACCGAAGGCCTCGAAGATCTGCACGTCGGTGTAGGCCGGCGCGGCGGGCGCGGGCTCGGTCGGGGCCGGGGCGGCGGCGGGCGCGGCGGCCTCTTCGGCGGCGCGGACGGTGGTGAGGGCGCCGGCGGCGGCGAGGGTGGAGGCCTGCAGGATGCGGACGAGTTTCATGCGTGGGTAGGGTGGATGGAGGAGGCGGCGGACGGGCGAAAGGGTCGTCCGGCCGACGAAACCGCAACCCTGCCGGCCCGCGCTCCCCGGTGGCAAACCCATTGTCGCGGGCGCGTGTCTTTCCTTTCGCAGGCTTGTCGGCGGGCCTCCGCCGCCTTTTTCTGTCCGGCCCGCATGCACCCCCACTCGTTCTGGACCGGCACCGACGGCCAAATCCTCACCGTCCGGCGCAAGGACCCCCGCACCCTCGCCGTCACCCTCGGCTTCTGGCCCCGCCACCCCGCCGAGTGGGACTTCATGAAGGTCCACGCCCCCGCGCTGCGCTTCACCGAACGCAGCACCCTAGCCCGCGTCGGCATCGAGATGCTCACCCACGGCGTGCCCCGCGCGGAGGGCAAACGCATCGTGCTCGACGCCGACGCCTTCCTCTATGACGAGAGCTTCCCGAACGCCGCCTACTGGCAGCAACTGCTCCGACCCGGCGTGCCCGTCGGCCGCCTCTTCCACGCCCCCGCCGAGGCCAAGCTCACCTCCACCGAGATCTGGGAAGCCCTAAAGGCGAACCGCCTCAAACTCCCCGCCACCACCAGCATCGACCGCTACGGCCGCGTCTTCCTGACACCCCACCCCGTCACCTACACCCTCAACCCGCGCCTCACCCGCCCCGCCTTCGAACGCCTGATCGCCGGCGACTCCGGCCGCGGTTTCCTCGACAAGGTCCAGGTCCGCCGCGAGGCCTCCCCCATCTCGATCGCCCCCGGCTCCGGCATCCTCACCAGCTGCTCGATGTATCTAAAAGAACACTACGTCGTGCTCAACCCCGGCGCCGGCAATTTCGGTATCCACACCAGCGCCGTCCTGCTCGACCCGGTGAAGACCCACGGGACGAACATCATGCTGGAGATCTACAACCTCGGCGAACACCCCGTGGTCAACCCCATGGTCTCGGTCGACGTCTACCGCGCGCCCGTCCCCCCCGCCTACCCTTCGAAAAACCAGGCCCGCCGCCGCCAGCAGGACATCACCGCCGCGCGCGCCCTCTACGACTGCCTCGACGCCAACCCGCCCGCGCCCGACGCGCCCGCCGCCAAGCCCCGCACCCGCGTGACCGTCGAGGGCCAGAGCTCGACCATGGCCAACCCCTCCGTGCTCGTCGACGCCGCCACCTTCGCCAGCCTGCGCGAAAAACCCTCCCCCGCCGCCCTCGGCAAAGTCTGCGGCCACCCCACCATGATCCAGGCTCTCGACGCCGCTCCCGAGGGCGCCGACACCCTTCTGGTCGACTACTTCCCCAACCTGCTCGAACACGTCGAGCTGCTCACCCGCCTGGCCAAGACCCCGGTCAAGCGCCTCGTCTTCCGCCGCCCGTCCCGCACCCACGGTTTTTTCCTGTCCAGCAACGCCCACGCCCGCCTCGACACCTTCGAGGCCCTCGGGATCAAGGTCTACTGGTTCAACCCCGAACTCGGCGACCTCTACCTCCACGCCTACAAGAAAAACCACGGCTTCTTCGTGCGCGAGGAGCTGGTGAAACGCTTCCAGGAATCGACCATCCTCGCCTTCTACGGCAGCGCCATCGGCCTCGATGAGTCCCAGACCCGCCGCATCTCCGGCCTGATCGACCGCCTCGCCGGCTTCATGGGCCCGAATGTCGGCGTGCTCACCGGCGGCGGCGGCGGCGTGATGCGCCTCGCCACCGACCAGGCCCGCGAGAAGGGCGCCCTCACCGGCGCCTGTTTCCTCGAACTCGAGGCCCAGCCGCCCGAGCTCGGCGTCGATTTTTTCAACACCTTCCAGGAGACGTCCCGCCACTTCCGCCAAAAGTGGTTCGAGGTCGCCGATTTTTGCATCTTCAACACCGGCGGCGTCGGCACCCTGGAGGAGGTCGGGATCGAGCTGTGCAATCTGAAGCTCGGTATCCGCCCCCGCGTGCCCTACGTCTTCCTCGATCGCGATTACTTCGCCCCCCTGCGCGAACAAATCGCCCTGATGGTCGCCGAGAAACGCGCCCCCGCGTGGATGCTCGATTTCCTGCTCTTCACCGACGAGCCCGACGAGGTCCTGCGCTTCTACCGCCAACGACTCCAGGTGCTCTGATTCGACGATGTTAAACTGACAATGGGCCGCAAAAAATCGCAGAAGGCGCAAAAAAGAAGGCTTGGTTCTGCGCTTTTTGTGCCTTCTTGCGGCCATCCTCCGATCCTTTCCTGCCATTCGGCATAACTTATCAAGTTAGCCAAGCCGATCCCCCCGTCCCCCACCCCGCCTCTCCGCATGCTCCCTACCTCCGTCCTCGTCGTCGGCTCCGGCGGCCGCGAACACGCCCTCGTCCAGGCCCTCCGCGCCTCCCCCGCCTGCCCCCGCGTGCTCTGCGCCCCCGGCAACGCCGGCATCGCCACCGAGGTCGCCTGCTTCCCCGTCGCCGCCGACGACATCCCCGGCCTCGTCGCCCTCGCCCGCCGCGAACGCGTGGCCTTCGTGGTCGTCGGCCCCGAGGTGCCGCTGTCCCTCGGCCTGGTCGACGCCCTCGCGGCGGCCGACATCCCCGCCTATGGCCCCCGCGCCGACGGCGCCCGCCTCGAGGCGTCAAAAGTGTTCACCAAGGAAATCCTCCTCAAACACCGCATCCCCACCGCCCCCGCCGGCGTGTTCACCGCGGTCGAGCCCGCCATCGCCTACGTCCGCGCCCGCCGCGCACCCATCGTGGTCAAGGCCGACGGCCTCGCCGCCGGCAAGGGCGTGGTCGTCGCCCAATCCCTCGCGGAGGCCGAGGCCGCCGTGCGCGACATGCTCGCGGACAACAAATTCGGCGCCGCCGGCTCCCGCGTGCTGATCGAGGACTGCCTCTTCGGTGAGGAGACCAGCCTGCTTGTCGTCGTATCCGGAAAACACTACGTCATCCTCCCGACCTCCCAGGACCACAAGCGCGTCGGCGACGGCGACACCGGCCCCAACACCGGCGGCATGGGCACCTACTCCCCCGCCGAGGTCGTCACGCCCGCCCTGCTGGACCGCATCGAACGTGAGATCGTGCGCCCCTCCGTGGACGCCATCGCCGCCGAAGGCATCGATTTTCGCGGCACCCTGTTCATCGGCATCATGCTGACCGCCGACGGCCCGAGCGTGCTGGAATACAACACCCGCTTCGGCGACCCCGAGACCCAGGTCGTGCTGCCGCGCCTCGCCGACGACCTGCTCGACCTGCTCTGGCGCGCCGCCCACGGCCGCCTCGAAACCTCCGGTCGCGCCGCCGAACGCCCCGCCCACGCCTTGTGCGTCGTTCTCGCCGCCAAGGGCTACCCCGGCGACTACGCCAAAGGCGACGTCATCACTCCGCCCCCCGCCCTCCCGCCCGGCGTAAAAATCCTCCACGCCGGCACCGCCCGCAACCCCGGCGGCCAACTCGTGACCCACGGCGGCCGCGTGCTCGGCGTCACCGCCCTCGCCCCCACCCTTCGCCAAGCCGCCGACGCCGCCTACCGCGTCTGCGACCAGATCGCCCTCGAGGGCAAAATCTACCGGCGCGACATCGGCGCCAAACAGCTCCACCGCAAGTGATCACGCGGCTCCGCCGGGAGCGCCGGTTGGCAACCGGCGCTGCGTCCCCACCCCCATGCCCGAAAAAACCTCGCCAGCCAAAACGAGCCTACCGATAAACGCCTACATGTCTCGGCTTCGCCTGATCATTCTGAGCGTCCTTGCGATCTCTTCGACGGCGCCATCCGCGCGGGCCGCGACCGGCTACCTGACGGAGTCTACGGTGACGCTGCAGCTCACCGTCCAGAAGACCAGTCGCGTGATTGAGACCGGGCCGGATGCCGAGGGCTTGGTCGTCCGGGAGACCACCATCGAGAGCCGCCGCCTCGGAAACCACGAGGTGCTCGCCGAGATGAAGCGCCGCGGCCTCATCCCCGAGGTAAAGGGTCATTCTCTTGTCGCCGTGTGGGCCAACTGGCCCGACGAAGCGCCCTTCAAGGGCAACGCCTTCCGCTTTTTCGTGCGCAAAACCGGAGCCAAGGCCCCCGCCCTCACCCGCGTGCCCAAGGAGGTTTTTGCCCTCACCCCCCAGGATTGGCTGCACGAACGCGATATCCGCCGCGAAGCCGGCGTGATCACCTCCGGTTCGGAGCGTGTCGAGGCCTACTCCCAAGTGGCCCTGGATCTCGGAGACGACGAAGGCACCTTCCTGGGCGCCGACATCGGAGGCGGCGTGTTCAAGCCAGCCGTCAAAAAGGGTAAACTTCAGTATCTACCCAGGCCCGGCACCGTGTCGTTGGATGGGACCCTCGGCGGCGGCGTGTCCTCCGGGCAAGTGGACTTCGGCCAAGCGCGTTTCGTCGCCAAATCAGATTTCAAACCGGGTGCGTTGCCGAAGAAGACCAGGGCCGGGGGTTACTATGGATGGTATGGATCAATCTCTATGAATGGGACCGGCTTGATCCCTTTCTACATCCCGCCATTCGTCCATTACTTCTGCCCCCTCACCGCCGAGCTTACCCTGAGCCACCAGGCGACCGTCCCGTCGGGCGAGAATGGACGCGAAGTTACCCAAATCCAGACCACCACCCTCACCCACGAGGCGCTGCTGCGCGGTGCGCTCCAAGCTCAAGGCATCACCGATTCCGAAGGCTGGGGCCTGTATCTGCATGGCCAAAGCGACATCTACGAAAACGTGGAGGATTTCGATCTGCTCGTCGCCCATTCCGACGGACGCGTTATCCGGCTCGGCGAGGCCGAGTTCGCGCTGTCCTACGGTAAAGCCGAGGCGGCCCGCCGCGAGTTTCGCAACGGCGTCTACACCTTTGGCACCATCCGCCAGCTCGCCCACCTCACGCACAACCAGTCCTGGGCCTTGGCGGATCGGGATCGTCTCCGCCTGCTCCTCACCGGCCCCGCCACCATCGAGTCCCGCTTCGGTGCCATCCCCGAGGCGCAGGGCCTACGCCATGTTCAACCGGTCGCGGCCTCGCTCCGCCTCTTCGGCTCCTACGACAAGGACGCCGAGGGCGGCCTCGCCCGCGTCACCTTCACCATCGGAGCGCCGCTCCCGCAGACCGAAATTCCGGCCGGCTGGAGTGATGCTTTTCCTTGGGGATGGCCAACCGTTTCCTATTGGTGAATGAGCGGCGAGCCCGCTCCAACCCGGCGGGCGCTTGGCTAGGCAAGGCGGCCCCAACGGGGCAACCAAGCTAAGCCTGGGGAAGCGTTCTGCCCGCATTTTTTCCGTGTGCTCCCGCGCTATCCGTGGGCAAATGACCCGACCTTAACCACTCATGCCCGCCATCGCCCCCACCACCATCGCCATCGGCTCCGACCACGCCGGCTTCCGCTACAAGGAGGCC
>JAIXVP010000445.1 GCA_027482905.1 Opitutaceae bacterium | reverse complement strand
TTTCCGCGAAATGGGCATCGATGTGCAGACCGACAGCGTCCGCGTGGCGATAAAAATAATGCCGCGTTTTAGGGTATGAGTTTCTGGAAACATACGTATTTAGAGATACGTTATCCCAACACGCAATGGTTGGGCCAAAGCCACCTCAAATTCATGATTTTTGGTTACGATCTGGTGTAGTGTGCGTCGCGCGGACGTATCCTGATTCTGATCACTTTCCGCGGAACCACCCCGAACCCAGGCTGGAACTTCGCGCCGGTCCGCGCCAAACCACGCGCCATGCCCACGCCTCCCGCCCCCGAAAAACCCGTCGCGTATCAAGACGACGAAGCCCGCCATCTGCTCGCGGTCGGCGCGGGCTTGGACGGTGCGCTGCGCCTGCTCATGGCCCAGTTCAGCGTGCTCCAGACCCGGTCGCAGCTCCTCCTGACCGTCTCGACCCTCGCGCTGACCATCACGGGCTTTTCCGGCCCGCGCATCGCGGCGGCGGGAGATTTTCAGCGTCTCGCCCTGGCGGCGGGTCTGGCGCTGGTGCTGGGCTCAATGCTGCTCATCCTCGGCGGCTCGCTGCGCATTCGCTGGGTGACCCAGTTTCGCCGGCCGGAAGGCGGGGACGACACCGCGCTGCTGGCCCAGATCGTGTGTTACCGCGACCGCAAGACGCGCCTGTTTTTTATCGAGGTCTGCCTGCTGCTCGCCGGCCTGACCGCCTACGTCGCGGCCATCATCGGCTATTTCCTCGGCGCAAAACTCTGACCTTGGGCCCGGGCGCCGGCGGGCGGGCGGATCAAGCCTGCGTCGTCGGCGGGGATTCCAGGGCGGCGCGGATTTTTTCCAACAGGGTCTCGTAGGTGAACGGCTTCTGGAGGAAACCGGCGAGGCCGCGGCCGACGAAGCGGTTGACCGTGGTCTGTTCGTTGAAGCCGCTGGTGAGCACGATGGGGAGGGCGGGGTTGATGAGACGCAGTTCGCGCAGGGCGCCTTCGCCGTCGAGGCGCGGCATCATGAGGTCGAGCAGCACCGCGCGGTAGCGATCCGGCTCGGCGCGCACCCGGGCCACGCCTTCCTCGCCGTCCATGGCCGTTTCCACCGCGAAGCCGGCGTGCTCGAGGGAGAGCGACGCCACCGTCCGGACGGCCTCGTCGTCGTCGACCACGAGGATGCGGCCGTGCCCGCGCCAGGCCGGGGCGGGTCCCGGGGCGGAGGCGGCACCCGGCGTGGCGCCGGCTGCACGCGAAGAGGCGGGGAAGAGCAGTTTGAAGGTCGTGCCTTTGCCGGGCTCGCTGTAGATTTTGATCCCCGCCTTGTGGCCGCGGACGATGCCCATCACTGCGGCCAGACCAAGGCCGCGGCCGGTGAATTTGGTGGTGAAAAACGGATCGAAGATGCGCGCCAGGACCTCGGGGGTCATGCCGCAGCCGTTGTCGGCGACCTCGAGCGTGACGTATTCGCCGGGGGCCAGTTTGTCCTGGATCGACAGACGATGCAGGTATTCCGGGCTGACCAGCGTGCGTCCGGTGGTGATGGTGATCACGCCGGCGGTTTCCCCGATCGCCTCGGCGGCGTTGAGGGTCAGATTCATCAGGACCTGGCGGATCTGGGTGGCGTCGCCCTCGAAGGTCGGAACGGCGGCGGCGGTGTGTCGGATCAGCGTGATGCGACGACTGACAGAGAGCTCGAGCAGGTGGGCGGTTTCCTCGACCAGCACACCGAGCTGGAGCGGCTGGATCACGAAGCGGCCCTTGCCGGCGTAGGCGAGGAGTTGTTTGCAGAGCTCGGCGGCGCGCAGGCTGGCGCGCTCGGCGTTGACCAACGCCTCGTGGGCGCCGTGCTGGGTGGAGGTGAGCTGCTGCCGGGCGATGCTCGCGTTGCCCAGGATGCTGGTCAGAATGTTGTTGAAGTCGTGGGCCACGCCGCCGGCCAGCACGCCGAGACCCTCCAGACGCTGGCTCTCGAACATGCGACGCTCGAGGTTGAGGCGGTTCCTTTCCTCGGCGCGCAGGCGGGTGACGTCGGCAAAAGTTGCGACACAGCCCCGGGCCTGGCCGCCCTCGTCGCGCAACGGCACGGCGTTGACCACGAGTTCGAGTTGCGTGCCGTCGGCGCGCCGCAGCGTCTCCTCGAAATCGGAGATCAACACATTGTTGGCGGCGGCGCGCTGCATGGGCAATTCCCGGGCCGTCAACTGACGGTCGCCCTGCCACACGGTGAAAGGCAGGGGGGGACGGGCCGGAGCGACTCGGCTGAGCGAGACATTTTCATCCGGCGGGGTGCCGAGCAACTCGGAGAGGCGGCAGTTGGAACGCACGACGCGGCACTCCGGATCCTCGCTGATCGCGATGCCCACGGGGATGAGGTCGAACAGCGCCTGGAGCTCCTCCAGCCGGCGGTTGAGCGTGATATTGAGGGCGCGGACGGAGGCCTCGGCCTCGGCGCGTTGGCGGATTTCGTTCTCCAGTTTCTGGTTTGAAGCGCTGAGCTCGGCGGTGCGCTCGCGAACGCGGGTGTCGAGTTCCCGGTTCAGGCGTTTCAAATCCTCCGGGCTGGGCAACGATACCGCGGCCGGCATCACCCTGAGCAGCGCCACGGCGGTGGCGATGGAGATGGCGGCGGTGATGAATTTCACCGAACCGGACAGCCAATAATGCGGCTCCCAAATGGTCCAAACTTCAAGCAGATGGGTGGTTCCGCAGGCGACGATGAAGGCGCAGAACATCACGAAGACCGCCGGAAAGGGAACGTCGCGTCGGCGGCGGACAAAATAAGCAAGAGCCAGCGGGATAGAGAAATACGCGAGGGCGATCAGGCCGTCCGAGACCGCATGCAGCCAGACCAGAGCGGGTTCCCAAAGGTAGCATTGACCGTGGGGCATGTAGACCGCGCCGCACAGCTGGTTGAACAATTCGCTCATGGTGGGTCGCGAGAAGGGAAAGGAACCGGTGCTGCGATAGGACCGGCACGAAGGTAAGTAATGATAATGACCCGAAATGCAATTTTTATGCGAACCACGCGGCTCCTGGTTTCCAGCGACTCGGATTTGTTTTTTGGAAACATTCGCTATGCTTTGGCGTCTGATGCTCCGTTGCGGGGCTTCGTGCCCCGGTCATCATCCCAAAAATCCAACCTCAAATCCTCATGAAAAAAGTCCTCCTCGTTGTGTCCCTCCTGTCGGTTGTCTCCCTCGGTTATGCCGGCGAAGGCTGCGGCAGCGGCTGCGGCGGCAAAAAGTCCACCGAAACCGGCCCCGCCAAGCCCGCCGACAAGGCCCCCGAAGCCCCGAAGTCCTAAGGTCACGGTATGGATTGGCCCCGAGCGCTCGCGCCAAGGGCAAATCAACCGCCGCCCCCGTCCGGGGGCGGTTTTTTTGCGCCCAAACAAAAGACCTTGAATGCTTCAGTAGTAGATTTATAACTATAAAATGTTCCGGTTACCCCATCCGGTCTATTCGATTCTCGCCCTTCTCGCCGGCGGTTTGGTTTTACCCGGCCAAGTGCCGACGGGCGCTTGGGTTTATCCCTCCACCGCCGGGGACCTGCTCTACCAACTGGACGAACGCGGTCAGCGCATCGCCGACTACTCCGTTTGCGGTTATCGCGGCGGCGACGAACCCTTGCCGGAAGTCGCCGCCGCCATCCCGGCCGCGCGCTGGCTGACGGTCTCGCCGGGTTCCGGCGACGACACCGCCCTGATCCAGACCGCGATCAACACCGTGTCGGCCTACCCGCCCGACGCCAACGGCTGGCGCGGCGTGGTCTTCCTCGCCGCCGGCGAGTTTCAGCTGGCCGACACGATCAAAATCTCCGCCGGCGGCGTGGTCCTGAAAGGCGCCGGTTCCGATCCCACGACGGGCACCCGGCTGCGCGCTACCGATCCCCGCCAATACACCGTCATCCAGGCCCTCGGGACGGGCAGCCGCAGCGTCGTGAGCGGGACGACCCGCAACCTCGTCCAGACCCTCATGCCGGCCGGCGCGCGGACCTTCCAGGTCGACTCCACCACCGGCCTCGCGGTCGGGCATACCGTGATCGTGAAACGCCCCAGCCCGGCCAACTGGATCGCGGACCTCGGCATGGACCAGCTCGGGCCGGGCTCCGGCGGCGACCCGGACGTCGTGCCCTGGACGGCCGGGTCCAAGGATCTCCTCTTCGACCGCGTGATCACCCGCATCGAGGGCAGGTGGGTCACGGTGGACGCGCCGATTCCGCAGAGCATCGAATCGCGCTACGGCGGCGGTCAGATCTGGCGCTACACCTGGACGGGCCGAATCCAGCAGGTCGGCATCGAGGATCTGTATGGATTCTCCGACTACGCCACGCCGACCGACGAGGCCCACGCCTGGACCTTCATCGAGCTGGGCAAGCTCCAGCACGGCTGGGTGCGCAACATCGCCGCGCAACACTTCGGTTTCTCCGCCGTGCTCGCCGGCTCCGGCTGCAAATGGGTGACCGTGACCGGCTCCCGCTGCCTCGACGCCATTTCGATCATCACCGGCTCGCGACGCTACTCCTTCAACCTGGACGGCGCCGAGCTGTGCCTGTTCGTCGACAACTTCGCGCGCAAGGGCCGCCACGATTTTGTCTTCGGCTCGCTCGTGTCCGGGCCCAACGCCTTCGTGCACTGCAAGGCCGAGACCGCCTACGCCGACACCGGCCCGCACCATCGCTGGACGGTCGGCGCCCTCTTCGACAACGTCGCGGTCGGCGGCAACGAGCTGAACATCCAGAACCGCGGCAACGCCGGCACCGGCCACGGCTGGGCCGGCGCCTACTCGGTCGTCTGGAACTCGGCCGCCAACGCCTTCCGCGTGCGCAACCCGCCGACCGCCCGCAACTGGCTGGTCGGCTCGACCGGCGCCGTCCTCGCCAGCGCCTTTCCCGTCGGAGCCGATCCGGACGGCACCTACGACCGCTCCGGCCCGGCCGGCCGGGCGGTGTATCCGCGCAGCCTCTACCACGGACAGCTCCAGCAGCGGCTGAAGCGCCCCCGCTCCGAGTTCCGCGAGGTCTGGCTCGGCGACATCGACCAACACGCGAGCACCGGCGGCGCGGGGGAGACCGTGGCGTGCGACACCAGCTGGCTCGCCCGCGTCGAGGCGCTCGACGCGCTGCCGGCCGCGGCGTCGTTCGACGCGCCCACCGTCCGCCAACACACCGCGTTCAGCCTGTCCTTCACCCTCGACCCCGGCGACACCGTGGTCGCCGCCTCCCTGACGGTCGGGCTGCGCGCGGTCGGTTCGATCGCGGACGCCGCCGACGACACCTTGCGGCTAGACGGCACGACGGCGCCGCTGGCCTACCCCGCGCTGGGTTGGAGCCCGCTTTCGCCCGACGGCTCCGCGTCGCGCACGATCGCCGTTGATCCCGCCCTGCTCGCCGACGGCCGCCTTGACGTCGCCCTCGGACCAGACAGCGCCGCCGATTACGCCGTGCTGCTGTTGCAGGTGGCCAAGGCTTTGCCGGCGGCGCGGACCGTGGAGATTCCTCCGGTGGCGGACGCGTTTGTCCGCGCCGGGACCGCCTATCAAACGGTCAACTTTGGCTCCGCCCCGAACCTGGTCGCGCGGGATGTGACCGTCGGCTCATCGAACCATGAGACTTTTTTGCGCTGGGACCTCTCCGGGCTCGAAGGCGTCGTCCTCGACGCGCGGGTGCAACTCGCCGGGGTGACCACCACCCAAGCGGGCAACGAAAACGGTGTCGCGCTGGCCGGCGCTGACTGGACCGAGACCGCGCTCACTTTCCAAAACAAACCCGCCTCCGGAAAGCTTTTCGCCCAATGGCTCCCGGTCGCGGGTGGTCCGGCCGGATTCAACGTCACCGCCCCGCTCGCCGCCGCTCGTCTCCGCGACGCGCAACTGGCCCTGCGCGTCTTCGCCACCGGCGATCACGGTGTGGGGGGCGAGGTGGGCTACGCCTCGCGCGAAAGCTCAATCGCGGCGGACCGTCCGCGGTTGGTCCTCACGCTGGCGGGAGCGACCGCGCCCATCGCCGACTGGCGGGCGGCCCGCTTCGGCACCTTTGACAATGCGGCCGAGGCCGCCGACGAGGCCGATCCCGACGGCGACGCCTTCACCAACGTGCAAGAATACGTCTTCGGCACCGATCCGCTCGTGCGTGAGACGGGCGCGTTGCTCTCCCTCGCCTCCTCGGCCGAGGCCTTGTCTCTCGCCTTCACCGCGCGGGCGGCGACCGGGCAAGGATACGCCGGGCTGGCCCGACGCTACGCGGTCGAGACCAGTTCCGATCTGGCCAACCCCGGCGGCTGGTCGGTGCTACCCGGCTACGCTGACGTCGTAGGCGCGGATCAATCGGTTCTGGTCACCGTCGCCGCCCCCGCACCACGCGTGTTTTTCCGACTTAAATCCTGGCTCCAATGAAAGCCCTCCGACCGCGCATCGTTCTCATCTGCACGTGGCTGCTCTTCCTCGGGCTCGCCGACCTCGCGCGCGCGACGATTTACCATGTCGAGAACGCCACCCAGTTCAACGCCGGGGTGGACAAGAACGGGGCGCGCTTCTCGACCCTTTTGGCCGGAGATCGTGTATATCTAAAGGGCGGCACCTGGGGCGGTCTTATCCGCACGTTGACCGGCTCGATGACCGACGCCGAGGCCCAGGCAAACCCGGCGATTATACTCTCCTGCGACGCCGATTACAAACCCACGTCCGGCGGGGTGACGATCACGGGGCTGTGCAAAATCGACCTCGCCGGCCGCGGCATCGTGCTCGGGGGGCTCACCTTCGCCCCGACCAGCGGCATGTATAAAGCGGGCGCCTACACGGACTACAGCGGCGCCTCGTCCAGCGCCTACATCATCGAGCTGGATGGCGGTTCCCGTTACATGCGGTTGACCCACCTGAAGTTCGACTACTGCGGCCGCGACAACACCGACTACGCCAATAACGACCACTACGGGGCATGGTTGTCGATCAACGGTTACCATCATACCGTGGAATACTGCGAGATGGCCGGCCGGGATTTTAATCCGGCCGATATCACCAATCCGGATCCGCTGCGGAGGACTTCCATACGGCAGGCGACGATCATCGTTTATCGCAGCAACAACGACACCGTCGACTGGGGTTACCACACGATCCGGCGCTGTTTTTTTGGCGAGCGCAAGATTCCCCTCGGCGACGACCCCCGGCTGTATGTGGCGGCGGACGGCTCCCTGCCGGCGGATTTGTCCAACGGCTGGGAAACGATCCGGGTGGGCAACAGCAGTCTGGCCAGTGTGGACATGAACACCACGGTCGAATACAATGTTTTTTATCATGCCATCCAGGCCGTGGACGGCGGGCCGAGCGACGGCAGCGGCGAACCCGAGATGATATCGAACAAGTCCCGCCGGAATACATATCGATACAATACGATCCTGAACAACTACGGTCAGCTCTGCCTGCGCCAGGGCGACTACTGCGTGGTGCAGGGCAACTGTTTTCTCGCCGGCGGCGCCTACGACGCGAACGGAGCCATCGTGCTCACCGAACAACGCAACGACCGCATGGGCGGGGTGCGCGCCTTTGGCTACGGCCATGTCATCGCGAACAACTATTTTTATAAAATCAGCGGCGATGAAATCCATTCCGCCCTTTGCCTGGGCTCGGGCTCCACGCCTACCGGCACGCTCGAGGCCTCGTTGAACGGCGACGCCGCCTCCGGCTACGAGCCGGTCAACTACGCCCATGTGCTGGGCAACACGTTTATCGATTGCACGGCGGTCACGCTCGATAATCCCAACGGGCAAATTTATCCCGTGTATGGCACGCGCTTTTTAAACAACCTCTTGTATTATTCGACCAATATCGGAGCGGTCGGCGTGACGGGCAACACCGACGCCCTTTCCAACCATGGCGGTTACGCAGCCGGCAATTGGTTGTATTCGGCGAACTCCGCCCAGCGGACCGGGGCGGTCACCATGCTGGGCACCGCCGCCAATACGATTTCGGGCAGCGCGGCCAACGACCCTTTGCTGACCGGTGTATATGATGTCTTGAGCGTGCCCGCCGGCACCAGCCCGGTGTTGGGCCGGGCCGTCGCGGTGCCGGCTGCGGTTGACACCACCTCCGAAGGCGCCAGTTATGATCTGGCCGCGCAGGTCGCCGCTCAGGCGAACATCGACTATCGCGGTCTGGAACGCCCCGCGGGAACGCGCGCGGTCGGTTCCTACGAGCCGCTTGCCACCGGTATCGGTTTTCGCCCCCTGCGACGAAATGAAGTGGGGATCGTGACCGCCACCTACCCCGAGCTGCCGGTGGCGGCCGGCGTGGTGCTCTCCGACTTGGCGCGGGTGTATGATGGCACGCCCAAGCCGGTGACGGTGACCACGAATCCGGCCGGGCTTTTCGTGAGCCTCACCTACAACGGCTCGCCGACCGCCCCTTCGGCCATCGGCAGCTATGCGGTGGTCGCCACCGTGGTGGACGCGGTGTATACCGGCTCCGCCTCCGCGACTATGGTCATCGCGCCCGCCACGACCGTTTTTAATACAGCGGGTCCGGCGTCCTGGACTTGTCCGCCCGGAGTGACCAGCGTGCAGGTGGAGTGTTGGGGCGCGGGTGGCGCCGGCGGCAGCGCGCTGCGCACCCCCAATTCCGGCAGCGTGCAATATGGCGGCGGCGGGGCCGGCGGAGCCTACGCGCGGGTGGCGGCCTATGCGGTCCGACCAGGCACGGTTTACTTTATCCAGGTCGGAGCCGGCGGCATCGCCGCAACCGGCACTCTGCCGGCCGGCAACACGATGGCGGCGGCCGGCGGGGACTCCTGGTTCCATTTCGCGAATGAAGCCTCACCCACCATCCTGGCCCGCGGTGGGGCGGGCGGGACCAACGCCGTCGGCAACACCGGCGCGACCGCCCTGGGTGCCGGCGGCCTCGGTTCCGGATTGGGCAGCCTTGGGGAGGTGATTTTCCCCGGAGGCTCGGGCGCGACCGGCAGCTCCACCACGGGCGCGGCTTTCGGGGGCGGCGGCGGGGGCGGCGGTGCGCCCGCCGGCCCCGGCAACGCCGCCGTCGCCGGTTCCGGTTTCGGAGCTGCGGCCGTGACCGGGGGCGGCAACGGCGGCAATCCCAACACCGTTACCGGTTCCTCCAGTCCGGGACAAACTCCCACCAACCCGCCAGGCGGCGGCGGTGGCGGCGCCCGTGCGTCCGCGCAACAAAGCGGAGGCAATGGCGCCGCCGGCCGGGTGGTGCTGACCATAACCGGACTGAGCCCCGCAGCCAGTTGGCGTCAGGCGTTTTGGGGGTCCCCCGCCGATGCCGGCGACGCCGCCGACGCGGCGGATCCGGATGGCGACGGCCGAAGCAATGCGCAGGAATATGTGCTCGGCTCGCTTCCCCTGGCGCCGGAAACCGGTCCCGCGCTCAGTTTATCCGCGTCGGGCACCACCCTGAACGCCGGTTTTGTCGCCCGCGCCGCCACCGGGATCGGTTACGCGGGTTACGTTCGGCGGCATACCTTGGAGACCGCCGCCGAAGTCTCCGGCCCTTGGACGGAGGTTCCGACCTGCGTCGGCGTGATCGGCGTCGGCCAAACCGTCACCACCGTTTTGCCGGTCCCGGGCGCCAAAGCCTTTTACCGCCTGCTCGTCTGGCTGGAGTGAGGAAACCACCGAACATAACCAGAATTCCCTTTACTCAGCCTTCGTTTGATAATTATTAAAAACTACCCCGATGTCTGCGTTTACCCCTTTCGCCGCGATACGTCTTCCCTTGGTTTTGTTCATGGTCGGTCTGGCCGAAGGGCCGGCCGCCCCGATTTCGAACCACTGGAAAACCTTTGTCGCGGCGGGCGATCATTCGGCTCCGGAGGTGTTAACCGACTACTCGTATTCGGGTTATGGACACGGCGAAACCGCCATTCCCGAGGTTGCGGGACCGGTGTTCAAGGTCGTTGATTTTGGCGCCATCCCCGACGACGCCTTGTCGGACGAAGAGGCGATCCGCCGGACCATCGCGGCGGCGGAGCGGGCGGGGGGCGGCGTGGTCTTGTTTCCGCCCGGCAAATTCTTGGTTTGGACCGAACGCAGCCGGGCCGCGTCGATCCTGATTCACCATGCCGGCATCGTGATCCGGGGCGCCGGTTCGGGTCGGGGCGGCACGACGATTCGCGCCATCCACTCCGGCTATGGCACCGGTCCCTACGTCGTGCCCAAAAAATCGCAGGACTTTGAGGATATCCCCTATGTGTTTGATTTTCAGGTTCCCGCATCGGATACCAAATCCGTTGCCACGAGTTTAAGTGGAGCGGTGAAACGGGGTGATTGCCGCCTGCGGGTCCAGACCACCGCCGGCTTCCGCGTCGGGGATTGGGTCAATCTGGGTGCGAAGACGCTGAAGTTGAACGCGCAACTCCTCGCCGGCCTGACGCCCGACGCCACCTGGACCCGGCTCAACGAGGGCATGCAGATCAACGAAAAACATCGCATCGCCGCCATCGCCGACGGCGCGCTCGTTTTGCGCGAGCCGGTCCTGCTCGATCTGGGTGCCGACCACGAAGTCCGGGTGTCGGTCGTGCCGATGCTGGAACGCGTGGGGGTGGAGGATATCGCCTTCGCCGGCGGCTGGCGGGCGGATTTTCTGCACCACCGCAACGCCCTCGATGACGAGGGCTGGGACGCCTTGGTTTTCGACGGCGTCGCCGACGGCTGGGTGCGGCGCTGCACGTTCATCAACCTGAACTCCGGCATCTACCTGAAAAAGTCCGCCGCCTGCTCGCTCATCCAAAATCGTTTCGCGGGGGCGAAGGGTCATTACAACGCGGCCGTGCGGGCCGACAGCAGTTTTAACCTCATGGGCCTTTCCACCGACGACAGCGGCCACGTCCACGGGGTTTCCACCGGCAACCGCTCCGCCGGCACCGTGGTCTGGCGGTGGAAGCTGTCCTACAACCAATCCGTCGATTCGCACGGCAACGGCCCCTACGCCACCCTGATCGACCGGGTCGACGGCGGCTCCTTCACCAAGAGCGGCGGCCCCGCGCCGTCTTTTCCCAATCACCTCAACGGGCTGGTTTTTTGGAATTTCAGCTACGCGGGAAAGGACGAGGAACCGATCAACTTCTACGAGGCGAAGCGCGGCACGGCCAAGTTTGTGAAACCGCTCTTCGTCGGCCTCCACGGCGCGCCCGTCGGGTTGACGCCCGAGGCCCTGGGCGGCGACGAGAGCCGCGGGCAGCCCGTCGCGCCGGAGTCCCTGTATGAAGCCCAACTGGAACGGCGCCTCGGAAAAACACCGGCTTGGGTAAGCCACGCCCGCCGCGAGTGGGAGTCCCTGCAGCGCGCCGAGCTTCCACCCGAGGCCGGGGTCCGGCCGCCTTCGACGGACATCTATCCCGAGAAATTCGCGTTGACCGATCTGTTGAACGATTGGGCCGGATTGATGGCCAACCAGGAGCTCGGCTGGGCGACGCCGCTCGAACTCAAAACCGACGACGCGACCGCGACGACGCGGCTCGAGCGCGACTACGTTTTGCTCCGCACGGTGCTGCACCAACTCGCCACCTACGCCAGCCCGCGACCGGTGAAAGACGAGAAGACCGGCGCCTGGATCACGCCGCCCGCTTTGGCCGTGCGCGTGCAGGTCAACCCCAAGGATGTCACCTTCGCGTTCCCCGTTGTCGCCCCGACCTCCGATCGCGAAAAAAATCAGGGCTCGATGGACGTCGCCTCAAACCTCGCCGCCTCCTGCCAGGCCTCGCTGCGAGTCGCCGAGCGCGAGCTGCGTTTGATCGTGAAACGCTGAACCGCCCCCGCCGTCCCTCCCTCCACCTCCCCCATGCAAACGTCTCTGCTTCGAATCGCGTTGATGTTCATCGCCCTGCTGGGCGGCCCCCTTGCCGCGCAGTCGCCCGCGCCGGAGAAAAAGCCCGACGTCACGCCCTTGGAGTTGCCGGGCAGCGAGCCCCGGGTTTTTCGCACCGTCGGTGACGCGGAGCTCCGCCTGCACCTCGTCAAGCCCGCCGGCTGGGCCGCGACGGACCAGCGCCCCTGCCTGGTGAGCTTCTTCGGCGGCGGCTGGGTCTCGGGCACGCCCGAAAGCAGCCTCCGTTGGGCGAAGTGGGCCGCCGCGAAGGGGCTCGTCGGCATCGCGCCCGATTACCGCACCCGCAACCGTTTCCAAGGCACGCCGGAGAATTGTGTCTCGGACGGACGCGCCGCCGTCCGCTGGATCCAGACCCACGCCGCCGAACTCGGCATCGATCCGGCCAAGGTGATCGTATCCGGCGGCTCGGCCGGCGGCCATGTCGCCGCCTGGACCGCCATCGCCGGTCCCGGTCCCGACGAGGGCGATCCGGCGCCGGAGATCACCCCGGCCGCCTTGATCCTGCTCAACCCCGTGACCGACACCAAGGAAGGCGGCTATGGCGGCCCGAAGCGTTTCGGCAACAAACCCGCCCGCGCCCTCGCCTGCTCCGTGCCCGACCGCATGCCGGCCAAAATGCCGCCCGCGATCGTGTTTCACGCCACCGCCGACGCCACCGTCCCCTACGCCAACTCCGTCGCCTTCCGCGATAAACTCGTCGCCACCGGCAACCGCTGCGAATTGGTGACCTTCGAGGGTCTCGGCCACTCCTACTACTCCTCCAAGTTTGGCGAGGACGGTAAGGCTGCATTGAAGAAAACCGAGGCCGAGGCCGCCGCGTTCCTGTCCAGCCTAGGTCTACTCTGACCCTCCCCTTTCGTCCATGAAACTACCTCTGTTGGCGCGCTCTCTCCTGTTGCTTGGCCTCCCTGCCCTGCTGTCCGCCGCGCCCGAGCCGATTCCGGCCAAACCCAACATCATCTTCATCCTCGCCGACGACCTCGGGGTCGCGAACGTCGGCGCCTGCGGCGCGGACAACTTCAAAACCCCGAACATCGACGCCTTCGCGCGCGGCGGCGTCCGGATGGAGCGGACCTTCAGCTGCCCCAACTGCGGCCCTTCCCGCGCCGCGATCCTGACCGGTCGCTACGGTTTCCACACCGGCATGACCGGCAACGACAAGGAGAGCCAGAAGGTCCTCGAGACCGGCGGCGAAACCATGATTCCGAAGGTGCTCAAGGCCGCCGGTTACGTCACCGCCTCCGTCGGCAAGTGGAGCCAGGTCCCGCTTCTGCCCGCCGACTGGGGCTTCGACGAATACCTCTCCATCCAGGGCAGCGGCAAGTATTGGAATACCCAGGACAACGGCGACAGCTACACCGTGAACGGGAAAAAGATCCCCCTCCTCGACGGCGAATACCTGCCCGACCGGATGCAAGCGTTCGCGGTGGATTTCATCACCCGCCACCGGGACCGGCCATTCTTCCTCTACTACCCGATGTCGCATGTGCACAACGAGATCCTGCGCACCCCGGACAGCGCGCCCGACAGCAAGGACTACTTCACCGACAACATCGCCTACATGGACAAGCTGGTCGGCAAGCTGCTGGCCGAGCTCGATCGCCTGAAACTGCGGGATAACACCCTCGTTTTCTTCGTCGGCGACAACGGCGTCTCCCCCGGCGAGGCCGAACGCTCCACCATCGGCGGCAAACGGCTCTCCGGCCACAAGGGGACGCTGCTCGAGGGCGGCAGTCTTGTGCCGGCCATCCTCTCGTGGCCGGGCAAGATCCCCGCCGGCGGCACCACCGCCGGGTTGGTGGATTTCACCGATTTTTTCCCCACCATCGCCGAAGTGGCGGGAGCCGAAATTCCCGCCGGTCTCGCCCTAGACGGAAAAAGCATCCTGGGCCACGTCCTCGGCCGGGCCCCGGCGCCGCGCGAGTGGATCTTCGTCGGCCTCGGGCGCAGCTGGTATGTGCGCGACACGCGCTGGAAGCTCAACGACAAGGGCGAATTCTTCGACCTGGTGGGCGCCCCCTTCGTCGAGGCACCGGTCGCCGCCGACACGACCGACAAGGCCGCCATCGCCGGACGCGCGCGGCTCGCCGCCGTCCTCGCCGAATTGAATCCCGCCGCCGGCAAGGTGAACCACGGCGACGGCACCGGCAAATTCCCCGCCGCCCAGAAGCAGGCCAAGAAGGACAAAGCCAAAAAGAAAAAAGCCGACGCGGCCGGGAAACCGTCCGCCGTGCCCGCCGAGTAGATTTCCCCGAGACCCATCCCCATGAAAATCCGCCCCTTCGTTCTCCTGGCCCTTTGCGCGCTCGGCACCGCTCAGGCCGCGTCCCGGCCCAACATCCTTTTCATCGCCGTCGATGACCTGCGCCCCGAGCTGGGTTGCTACGGCAAGGACTACATCAAGTCGCCGCACATCGACGCGCTGGCCAAATCCGGCCTCGTTTTTGAGCGGGCCTACGTGCAGCAGGCGGTCTGCTCGCCCTCGCGCACCGCCGTGATGACCGGCCTGCGTCCCGACACCACCAAGGTATGGGATCTGGTGACGAGTTTCCGCACCGCCCAGCCCAACACCATCACGCTCGGGCAGGCCTTCAAAAACGACGGCTACTTCGTCCAGGGCATGGGCAAGATCTACCACGGTAAACTCAACGACGAGGCGTCCTGGTCCGTGCCTTGGGGCACGCCCAAGGCCGACACTTACGCCCTCGCGGCAAACACCGCCGCCGGCGCGCCCAAAGAAGCGGGCGAGCCCGACGACGCCGCGCCCGCCGCCCCGGCCAAGAAAAAGAAAAAGGCCTCCGCGTCCGAAGGGGAGGACAGCGAGGGTCAGCCCAAAGGCAAAGGCGCCGCCTACGAATGCGCCGACGTGCCCGACAACACCTACACCGACGGCAAGACCGCCGAACTCGCCGTCGCCACCCTCGGTGTTCTCGCGAAAAAGGATCAGCCCTTCTTCCTCGCGGTTGGTCTCGTCAAACCGCACCTGCCCTTCGTCTCCCCCAAGAAGTATTGGGACCTTTACGCCCCCGCCACCATCGCCCCGCCGGCCAATCCGTTTTACCCGAAGGACGCCCCCGACTACGCCATCCGCAAAACCAACGGCGAGATCTACGCCTACAAGGGTATCCCGGCCAAAGGAGAGCCCTTCCCTCCCGAGCTCGTTCGCACCCTGCGCCACGGTTACTACGCAGGCGTCAGCTACACCGACGCACAGGTTGGAAAAATTCTCGCCGAGCTCGACCGCCTCGACCTGCGGAAAAACACCATCGTCGTCCTCTGGGGCGACCACGGCTGGAAACTCGGCGAGCACAACGCCTGGTGCAAACACTCCAACGCCGAGAACGACACCAACGCCCCGCTCATCCTCTCCGTCCCCGGCATGAAAAATCCCGGCGCCCGCACCAAGGCCCTGGTGGAGTTCGTGGACATCTATCCCACCCTCGCCGACCTCGCCGGCGTGCCCGCACCCGCCTACCTCGAGGGCACCAGCGCCAAGCCCCTGGTGGAGAATCCCGACCGCCCCTGGAAAACCGCCGCCTTCAGCCAGTATCCACGCAACGAAAAAGGCGGCCTGATGGGCTACTCCATGCGCACGGACCGCTACCGGTTCACCGTCTGGGTGAAGACCTCCGACCACACCCAGATCGACGCCACCGAGCTCTACGACCACCAAGTCGATCCGCAGGAAAACGTGAACCTCGCCAACGATCCCGCCCATGCCGCCCTGGTCGAAAAACTGATGGTCCAGTGGCGAGCCGGCTGGCAGAGCGCGCGCGCCGCGCTCTAAACCCGCCCGCCTCCGTCCGGCCATGCGCCCCGCCCGCCCGCTCCTGCTGGTCTTTGCGGCCCTCGCCTTGCGCTTCTCTCCTTCCGCGGAAGCCGTCTCCGCCGTATCCACGTCTCCAATTCGTCCCAACATCCTCTTCATCCTCGCCGATGATTACGGTATAGGCGAGGTGGGCTGCTATGGAGCCGACCATTACCAAACGCCGCAGATCGACGCGCTCGCCGCCGGCGGCATCCGTTTCACCCACGGCTACACCGTGTCCCTCTGCGGTCCGTCGCGCGCCCAAATCCTCACCGGGCGATACGGCTTCCGCACCGGCGGCACCAACCAGGATGCCGTCGGTCGCTTCACGCCCGCCGAGCAGAAACTCATCCCCGCCACCCTCAAGGCCGCCGGTTACGCCAGCGCGATGATCGGCAAGTGGAGCCAGTTCCCGCTCACTCCCGCCGATTTCGGCTTCGACGATTATCTCCAATACAAGGGCAGCGGAATCTATTGGAACACCCAGGCCAAGGGTAAGACCTACGTCGTAAACGGAGAGACGAAAGACCTGCGCGACGGCGAATACATGCCCGACCTGATGCACCGCCATCTGGTCGACTTCATCACCGCGCACCGGGACTCGCCCTTCTACGTCCACTACTCGCTTTCTCACACCCACAACGAGATTCTGCCCACCCCGGACAGCCCGCCCGATAGCCAGACGCTTTACGCCGACAACGTCGCCTACCTCGACAAACTCGTCGGCCGGCTCATGGCCGAGCTCGACCGCCTGCAGCTCCGTGAAAAAACCCTCGTCATCTTCATGGGCGACAACGGCACCGCCAGCGTCCAGGCCGCCCGCGCCACGATCGGCGGACGCCGCCTCGACGGCGCCAAGGGCTCCATGCGCGAAGGCGGCGGTCGCGTCCCGCTCATCGCCAGCTGGCCCGGCACCGTCGCCCCCGGCCAGGTCAGCGAAGAACTCGTCGATTCCACCGACTTTTTTCCCACCTTCGCCGAGCTGGCCGGCGCGGCCCTGCCCTCCGATCGCGTCCTCGACGGACGCAGCCTGGCCCCTCGGCTCAAAGGAGCGGCGCCCGCGCCCCGCGCCTGGATTTTTAACCAACT
The DNA here is from genome assembly GCA_027482905.1 of Opitutaceae bacterium. Lineage (GTDB taxonomy): Bacteria > Verrucomicrobiota > Verrucomicrobiia > Opitutales > Opitutaceae > IMCC26134_A. Next base: position 5,704 of record JAIXVP010000445.1, on the reverse strand, counting down.
CGCCCGCAACTGGTATGTCCGCGACGCCGCATGGAAACTGAATCAAGCCGGCGAACTTTTCGACATGAGCGACGCCCCCTTCAGCGAAAAACTCGTCGCCGCCGACTCCGCCGACCCCGTGGCCCAGGCCGCCCGCAAGCGCCTGCAAGCCGTGCTCGACGAGTTGAATCCCGCCGGCGGCATCCCCGACACCGGCGACCCCTCCGGCCGCCACGCCAGCAACATCGAGAAGAAGAAAAAGGCCAAAAGCGGCGCCAACTCGCCCGCGCCCGACGCCGAAGAGTAAACCCACCCGATGAAATCCCCCGTCCCATTTCTCGCGGCCCTCGTCTGCGTTTTCGGCGTCCCGTGCGTCGCAATCGCCACCGAAGCCGCTTCGCGTCCCGCCCGCCCAAACATCCTTTTCATCGCCGTCGACGACCTTCGCCCCGAACTCGGCTGCTACGGCAAGGACTACATCAAAAGCCCCAATATCGACGCCCTCGCCCGCTCCGGCCTGCGCTTCGACCGCGCCTACGTGCAGCAGGCCGTCTGCTCGCCTTCCCGCACCAGCATCATGACCGGCGTGCGGCCCGACACCTCCAAGGTCTGGGACCTCGTCACCTCTTTCCGCGTCGCCCTGCCCGACGTGGTCACCCTCGGGCAGCATTTTAAACAACACGGCTACTTCGTGCAGGGCATGGGCAAGATCTACCACGGCAGTCTCAACGACGAAGCCACCTGGTCCACCCCCTGGCAGAACCCCAAGGCAGCCAAATACGCGCTCCCGACAAACCTGAAACTAGACGAGCGCCAATACGCCACCGCCGGTGCCAAGAAAAAAGCCGGCAACCCCGGCGAACCCGACAACACGCCCTCCACCGGCCAAAACTCCCGTGGCCCCGCCTTCGAGGCGGCCGACGTGCCCGACAACACGCTCATGGATGGCAAGGTCGCCGACCTCGCCGTCTCCACGCTGCGCGAGTTGAGCGAGAAGCCGGAGCCCTTCTTCCTCGCGATCGGTCTGGTCAAACCCCACCTGCCTTTGGTCGCCCCGAAAAAATACTGGGACTTCTACGACCCCGCCACCATCCAGCTCGCGCCGAATAAATTCCGCGCCAAGGACTCGCCCGACTACGCCGTCCTGCCCGGCGCCGAACTGCGCAACTACGACGGCATTCCCGCCGGCCCCATCCCCGACGACCTCGCCCGCCAGCTCAAGCACGGCTACTATGCTTCGATCAGCTACATGGACGCCCAGCTCGGCCGAGTGCTCGCCGAACTCGACCGCCTCGATCTGCGGAAAAACACCATCGTCATCCTCTGGGGCGACCACGGCTGGAAACTTGGCGAACACGACGCCTGGTGCAAACATAGCACGACCGAGAACGACACCAACGCCCCGCTCCTCCTCTCCGTTCCGGGTATGAAAAACCCCGGCGCGAAATCGTCCGCGCTGGTCGAGATGGTCGACATCTATCCGACCCTCTCGGAACTCGCCGGCCTGCCCCTTCCCGCCCACCTCGAAGGCGTGAGCCTGAAGCCCCTGCTCGACGCTCCCGACCGCCCCTGGAAGTCGGCCGCGTTCAGCCAGTATCCACGAACCCAGAACGGCGGGCTGATGGGCTACTCGATGCGCACCGAACGCCATCGCCTCACCGTTTGGGTGGATCGCAAGGACAACACCCGGATCGTCGCGACCGAACTCTACGACCACGAGGTCGACCCGCAGGAAAACACCAACCTCGCCGGCGATCCCGCCCACGCCGCCGTGGTCGAGACGCTGATGGTCCAGTGGCGAGCCGGCTGGCGGGGCGCCAAACCCGCCGCGAGTCCGCTTTGATTTTCGCATGAGTCCGACTCCGTCCCCCGCGCCCTTCGCCCTCGCCCAGGCCTGCGTCGAGCCCTCCGGCCGCCGTCTTGATCGCGGCTGGGAGTTTTACCAAGGCTCGCTCGGCAGTCTCTGGGAGGTCTGGCGCGGTGCCGCCGCGACCGACAACGTCCCCTGGACGCCGGTCGAGCTGCCGCACTGCTTCAACGCCCGCGACGCCGTCGATCCCGATGTGCGCTACTACCAAGGCCCGGGTTGGTATCGCCTGCGCCTGAAGTTGGATGACGCGTTCCCCACGGGTCGCGTGCTGCTGCATTTCAACGGCGCCGGCCAGCGCGCGCGGGTCTACGTCGGCCTCGAACTCGTGGGCGAACACGTGGGCGGCTACGACGAGTGGACCGTCGACCTCACGGCCGCCGCCCGAGCCGCCGCGTCGCGGCCGGAAAATGGCGAAGGCATCCCGCTGACGGTATGGTGCGACAACTCGCGCGACGCCGAGACCATTCCCTCCGACCTCAGCGATTTCAACAGCTACGGCGGCCTGTATCGCCACGTGACGCTCGTGCAGGTCCCGGCGGTGGCGCTCGCCCGGGTCCATGTCGTCACGCGGATCACGCCGTCCGGCGGCGCCGTGGTTCAAGTGCGGGCCCGTCTGCACAACCCCGAGGATCACGCCGGGTCGTTGTCCTGGCGGGTCGAGCTGCGGAATCCCGACGGCGTTTTGGTGCACCACTCCGCGGGTGCCGATCCGATCTGGGACGGTTGGCGCACCTTGGTGGAGACCGAGCTGTCCGACCCCGAGCTCTGGTCGCCCGCGAATCCCGCCCGTTACCGTTGCGACGTCCGGATCGACACGACGCACGGTGAGCACGCCTGCGCCGAGCGCTTCGGCTTGCGCGCGGTCGAGTGGGTTCCGCACGGGCCGTTCAAGCTCAACGGCGAACGCCTGCTCCTGCGCGGCACCCACTACCACGAGGACCACGCCGGCTGCGCCGCCGCCGTGCCCGACGAGGTGGTGCGCGCCACGATGCGCGCGATGAAGGACATGGGCGCGAACTTCGTGCGCCTCGGCCATTATCAACAAGCCCCGCTCGTGCTGGAGTTGTGCGACGAGCTGGGCCTGCTCGTCTGGGAGGAGATCCCGTGGTGTCGCGGCGGATTGGGCGGCGAGGGTTTTAAGGCCCAGTGCCGCGCCATGCTCCGCGCGATGATCGAGCAACACCACAACCATCCCGCCGTCACCCTGTGGGGCCTGGGCAACGAGAACGACTGGCCGGGGGATTTCCCGACCTTCGACGAAGAGGCCATCCGCGTTTTTATGCGCGAGCTCCACGAGTTGTCCCACGCGCTCGACCCCGCGCGGTTGACCGCGATCCGGCGCTGCGCGTTTTGCCGCGACATCGTGGACGTTTATTCGCCGAGCATCTGGGCCGGTTGGTATGGCGGCCGTTACATCGAGTATCGCGAGGCGACCGAGCAGGCCATCGCCGACACGCCGCATTTTTTCCACGCCGAGTATGGTGGGGACAGCCACGCCGGGCGCTTTTCGGAGGAGCCCGAGCGCTTCCTCGCCGACGTCGCGTTGGGGCAGGGCACGGCCGAGGTCGGCTCCGCTTACAAGGCCTCCGGCGGACGCGGTCGCGGCTCGCGCGACAGCGACTGGTCGGAGAGCTACATGGCCAACCTCTTCGACTGGCACCTGAAGGAGCAGGAGCAAATGCCCACGCTCACCGGCGCCGCCCAGTGGGTGTTTAAGGATTTCTCGACTCCCTTGCGCCCCGAAAACCCGGTGCCGCGCGTGAATCAAAAGGGCCTGCTCGAGCGCGACGGCACGCCGAAGGAGAGCTATTACATTTTCCAAAGCTACTGGGCCACGCGCCCGATGATCCGCCTTTTCGGCCACCGCTGGGCCGTGCGTTGGGGCCGGCCCGACGAGGCGAAGGAAGTGAAGGTGTTTTCCAACTGCCCCGAGGCCGAGCTTTTCGTCAACGGCGTATCCGCCGGCCGACGTCGTCGCGACTCGGCCGACTTCCCGGCCGCCGGCTTGCGCTGGTCGGTGCGCCTCCGCGAAGGCGCTAACACCCTCCGCGCCGTCGGCTGGCGCGACGGGGTCGAGGTCGCGGACGAGATCCGGTGCGACTACCAATCCACTCCCTGGGGACCGCCCGCCGCACTCGTCCTCACCGTCGCCGAACGCCGCGACCACGCGGTCACCCTTGAGGTCCGCGCCCTCGATGCCGCCGGCGTGCCCTGCCTCGATGCCGTCCTGCCGGTGCGCTTCGGCGTCACGGGCGACGGTCGCCTGCTCGATAATCTTGGCACGGCTCACGGTTCGCGTCTCGTCCAGCTCGCGAACGGGCGGGCACGCATCGACCTAGCCCTCATTGGCACCTTTGCCGTCGTGAGTGTCTCAGGTCCGAAACTTGCCACTCAAACGGTTGAAATAAAAGGGTATAAGTAATCCGCGTCGGCACAAATTGTTTACGCTCACGCTCTTTATTGATAATTATCAATTAAGACTTGAAGTGACTCTCCCCGCGTGGTTGTTTCCGGTTGTTGTCTTTACCCCCTGCCTAGGTCCCCAGCTCAGTTTTACCGCTGTCCAGCCCCTGCCTCCCCACCCCATTCGCGCTCGGCCGCAGGCTTCGCGCGTCCCGCCGTCCCGTTCCTTTTCCCCCTGTTCATCCCTGCTTTGAAACCATGAATACCCTGACCCCGTCCCCTGCCCCGCGTGGCGGCTCCGTGCTCGCACGGTTGCTGCCGACCGGTTTCGCCCGGCGTTTGCTCGTCGCCTCCTCCGTCGCCGTTCTCGCGTCCTCCCCCGCCCTGCGCGGCGCCGACAGTGTTTTGATCTCGGAGACCTTCGAGTCCTACACCACGACCATTCCCACCGTGGCGACCCCGGCGACCAACGCGGTCAAGGCCAGCAGCAGCTTGTCCGCCGTGAGCGGCAACGCCACCATCGGCGGGGTCTCCGGCAAGGTGGCGCAACTCCTCGACACCTCGACCACGGTCGGCGGAGCCTTGGAGTTCAACGCCGGCGCCGCACCGCTTTCGACGATGGTCGCCTCCTTCGACCTGCTGAGCAACGCGACCCAGGCAAGCTCCATGCCGCTCAGCATCGGCCTCACCGGCTGGAACACCGGCGTGGGCACCCAGACGGGCTCCAGCGCCCGCCGCCTCGTCGAGGTCCAGTTCACCCAGTCCACCTCCGCCACCCCGGCCTACACGGTCCGCGTCGGCGGCACCACCAACGTAACCGTGTTCTCCGGCACCTACACCGCCGCCAACAAGCAGACGGTGAAGATCTACGCCAACAGCGCCGCCACGCCCATCATATACTACGGGCCCGACACCGTGCCCGTGCAGCGCACCCTGCCGGCCAATTCCTTCGCCGTATTCCTGAACGGCACCATCGTCACCATGTCGAATGGCAACCCCTACCAGAGCCTGAGCGCCACCGCCGTCGAGGCGATCACCGGCACTTTTACGGCCACGGTTTCCGGAGGCGCCGTCACCGCGGTTTCCTTCACCAACACCGGCAGCTACGTCTATTCCGGCTCCCTCCCGCTCGTCTTCACCGGCGGCGGCGGCTCCGGCGCGGCCGGCACCGCGACGATTTCCGGCGGCGTGATCACGGCGATTAACATCACCAACGGTGGCACGAACTACACCACCGCGCCCACCGTGACCATCACCGCCGCCCCGACGATCCCGGCCAATAACTTTCTGGGCCGCCTCGGCTTCTCCACCACCACCACCAATCTCGGCAACTGGCTGATCGACAACGTCGCCATCGGCGAGATGGACCCCAACGCCCAGCCGCCCAACAGCCTGAACATCACCAGCTCGGCCTCGACCACCGGCATGGCCGGCTACCCCCTGAGCTTCCAG
>JAIXVP010000143.1 GCA_027482905.1 Opitutaceae bacterium | reverse complement strand
CGTTGTCGAGGAAGTAGCGGTCGTGGGTGACGGCGATGACGGTGCCCTCGTAGCGCGCGAGGTGTTGTTCCAGCCAGTGGACGGACTCGGCGTCGAGATGGTTGGTGGGCTCGTCGAGCAGGAGGATGGCGGGTTTCTGGAGGAGGAGGCGGGCGAGGGCGACGCGGCGGCGTTCGCCGCCGGAGAGGGTGTCCACGACGGCCTCGCCGGGCGGGCAGCGGAGGGCGTCCATGGCCATCTCGACCTGCGGGGCGACGTCCCAGGCGCCGAGGCGCTCGATCTCGGCCTGGAGTTTGGCTTGTTTGTCGCCGATGGCGTCGCGGTCGGCGTCGGTCTCGGCGGCGGCGAGGTCGTCCCACGAGGCGTCGTAGGCGGCGGTGAGGTCGGTGAGGTGTTTCACGCCCTCCTCGACGCAGGCGCGGACGGTGGCGCCGGGGGTGAGGTGGGGTTCCTGTTCGAGCAGGCCGACGGCGCAGCCGGGCTCGAAGTGCAGGGCGCCGTCGATCTCCTTGTCGCGGCCGGCGAGGATGCGGAGGAGGGAGGACTTGCCGGAGCCGTTCAGGCCGAGCACGCCGATCTTCGCGCCGTAGTAGAACGACAGGGAGATGTCGCGGAGGATTTCCTTGCGCTCGATTTTCTTCGAGACGCGCATCATCGAGAAAATGATCTTCGGTTCTTCGGGTTTGGCCATGGGGGGAGGAGCAAGGAGCTAGAAGCTAGGAGCTGGGAGGTAGAAAATGCTGGCGGGGAGGGAAGGCGAGACGGACCGGCGGCGCGAGGCGTGGGCCGGGCGGATGTGTATTTCCCCGGAATCGGGCGGGGTGCAATCTTGTTGGCCGGGCGCGCGGAGGGTGGGGTCGCGTAGGGTGGGCGAAGAATCGCCTTCGCGGCGCGGCGCGGGTCGTCCACGTTGATCCGACGCATGGACGCCAAGCTTCCGAACCCGCCGCCCGAGCTCCCGCCCTACGAGGCGGGCGACAGCATCTGGAAAAACGCCTTCCTCACCCGCCACGCCGAGCGGTTGTGGGCCGGGGTGGTCTTTGGCCTGACCGTGTTGGCCGGGGTGTCGATGATGCCGCCCTCGCGCTACCCCGAGCTGGCGTATGTCTTCGCCGCGCCGGCGGTGTTCTGGGCTTATCGGGCGCCGCGTTGGAGTTTGTTTTTGTGGGCCACGCTCGGGGCGCAGGCGGTGGCGTGGACGGTGACGTTGGGTTGGTTGCGGCATGTCACCTGGGCGGGGCTGCTGGCGCTGGGACCGGTCATCGGTCTCTGGGTGGGGAGCTGGTTCGTGGCGGTGCGATGGACCATGCCCCGGCTGATCGGCCGCCCGTGGGTGCAGCGGGTGTTGGCGGTCTTCGGGCTCGCGGGGATCTGGGTCGTGCTCGAATGGACCCGCACCTGGGTGCTGAGCGGGTTTCCCTGGCTGCCGCTTTCGGCGACCCAGTGGCAACGTTTGAGTGTGTTGCAGCCGGCGGCCTATACCGGGGCCTGGGGCGTGTCCTTCGTGCTGGTGACGGTCAACGTGGCCTTCGCGGCCTACGCCTGGAAGCTGCTCGGGCCCGGGGCGGACGGGGACCGCGCGCGCTCGCGTTGCCCGGAGTTTCTGGCGGCGATGGCCCTGCTCCTCGGGTGCCTGTTGCTGACCGCGCGCGAGACGATCAACCGCGGGCGTTTTTTTGTCCACTGGGCGAATGTCGGCATCGTGCAGCCGGCGATTCCGCAAAGCGTGAAATGGGACGAGAGCCAGTCGGCGGGCGTTTTACGCACCTTGGAGACGGAGACGCTCAAGGCGGCGGCGGCGCGGCCCGATCTGCTGCTTTGGCCGGAGGCGACCACGCCGTTCGCGGTGCTGGGCGACGACGGCATGCGGCGCTGGACCGAGGATCTGGTGCGGCGGGCCGGCGCGCCCCTGCTGCTCGGTTCGATCGCCTACGAGCGGGTCGACACCCCGGAGGAGCGCTGGTCAAACGGCGTGTTCGCGGTGACGCCGGGCGGCGGGCTGGCGGCGGACTTCTACGCCAAGCGACACCTCGTGCCTTTCGGTGAATACGTGCCGCTGCGGCCGGTTCTCGGGTGGCTGGAGAAAGTCGTGCCCGTGGGCGGGGATTTTCAACCGGGCACGGACGCGGGGCTGTTCACCGTGCCGGTCGGGCCGGCGGAAGGCACGCGGGTGGGGGCCTTGATCTGCTACGAGGACATTTTTCCCGACCTCGCGCGGGCCAGCGTGCGGGCCGGGGCGGAGGTGTTGGTGGTCAACACCAACAACGGCTGGTTCGGCGAGGGGGCGGCGGCCTACCAGCACGCCGCGCACGCGGTGTTGCGCGCGGTGGAGACGCGACGGCCGGTGCTGCGGGCGGGCAATGCCGGTTGGAGCGGGTGGATCGACGAGTGCGGCGCGATCCGCGCCGTCCTGACCCGCGACGCCGCCGGCGCGGTCCGCACGGTGCCGCCCGCGCGGGGCGAGGAGCCGGGCACGGTGTATTTCCGCGGCGAGGCCAGCCTGCAGGTCGGCCGCGACGCGCGGTTCTTCGGCGTGCGCAGCTTCTACGTCGAATGGGGCGACTGGTTCGTGGCCGCGAGCGCGACGCTCGCGCTGGGGGCGTGGGCGCTGCTACGCCGGCCCTATGTGCCGCCGCCGACGCCGGCGGACGCGGCGCGGCCGTTTGGGCGGGATTGAGCGGGGCGAACGAGCGCTACGTGGGGTGGGCTTCGCCGCCGACGCCCATGTTTTAAGGGTTTGGCTAGGCGGTAACCGCTGCCGCCTTGCGACCGGTCGAGCGGGTCGCCGTTTGCAACGATACCAGGGCCGCCGCCACCCGACCGGCCTGCTGCTTGAGCATCTGGGCGGACGAAGCCAGTTCCTCGGAGCGAGCGCCGCCGGCCAACGCGGTTTGGTCGAGCTCGTCCAGCGCCCGGCCGATTTCGTCGAGCCCCGCCGCCTGCCCCTCCACGCCCTCGCCGACGCCGCGCACGACGCCGTCGAGTTCGGCGAAAACCCCTTCCAGACGGCCGAGCCGCTCCGCCACGCGCACGCCGGTCTCCTCGCTCTGCGCCACCCCGTTGGTCACCTGCGTGATCAGGGCTCCGGTCTCCCGGGCCGCCTCCGCCGCCCGGGCGGCGAGGGCGCGCACCTCCTCGGCCACGACCGCGAAACTCGCGCCGGCGGCGCCCGCCCGGGCCGCCTCGATCGCGGCGTTGAGCGCGAGGATGTTCGTCTGAAACGCGATCTCCTCGATCGCCCGCACGATGCCGCCCACCGAGGCGCCGGCCTGCCGCGCCGTCTGCATCGAGGCCGTCATCGCGCGGCCTTCCTCGGACAACCGCGCGATCTCCGCCTGCATCCGTGGCAGCTCGCCGGAGCGCACCGCTCCGAGGCGGGTCGAGCTCTCCTTCAGGCCGCCCATCAGTCCGCGCAGGGTTTCCGCGCTGCGCTGGGTCAGGCCGGCCTGTTTGTTGACCTCCTCCGCCATCACGCCGCTGGCCGCCGCGAACTCGTCCGCCGTCGCCTTCAGCTCGCCGCTGGTCTCGCCGAGCTCCTCCACCGCCGCCCCCGCGCCGACCACGTAGGCGTTGATCAGGCGCGCGATGATCGCCCCCGGCACCGCCGCGAGGATCACGAAGACCGCGTGCAGCAGCACCACCCAGAAGTTCGCGTCGTAGTTGAACAAACTCGCGGGCAGGAAAAAAAAGAACGCCACGTGATGCACCGCGATGGCCGCCGCCGCCGCGAGCACGACCAGGAAACGGCCGAACACCGCCAGCAGCGGCAGGAGCACGAAGACATGGAAGTGCAGCTCGATCATGCCGCCCCCGAGGTGGATCAGGCCCGCGCTCAACACCATGCCGCCCACGCCGGTCACGACCGCCGAGAGGGTCGAGCCCGGTTTGACCCGGTGCGCGAGGGTCGGACCCAGGACTCCGATCAGGGCCAGGGCCGCCGCCTCACGCAGGTCGCTGCCGCGAAAATGCGCCACGGCG
>JAIXVP010000091.1 GCA_027482905.1 Opitutaceae bacterium | reverse complement strand
TTCCATGTCACGAAACTCGGCATCGTGGTCCAGGACGACGGCGGCACCCTCTTCGCCCTCGCCGTCGTGGTCTGGGCCGGCAGCGCCCTCCTGCTGTTTTTGCATCGCCGCACGCTGCCCGTGATCGGCGCCCGCCTCTGAACCAATCCACGTTTTCCACCTCATCATGAAAATCCTCCGCCTCCTCCTCGCCGGCCTCGCCCTCGTCTGCACGCCGTTCCTCCGCGCCGAAAAGCCGGTCAACACCACCCTCTTCGGCGTCGCCATCAAGGGCTACGACCCCGTCGCCTACTTCACCGACGCCAAACCCGTCGAAGGCGAGAAGGCGTTTTCCTTCGAATGGCAGGGCGCCACCTGGCGCTTCGCCTCCGCCGAGCACCTCGCGCTGTTCAAGGCCGAACCCGCGAAATACGCGCCCCAGTTCGGCGGCTACTGCGCCTGGGCCGTCAGCCAGGGCTACACCGCCGGCATCGATCCCGCCGCCTGGAAGATCGTGGAGGGCAAACTTTACCTGAATTACAGCCTCGAGGTTCAGAAGAAATGGGAAAAGGACGTGCCCGGCCTGATCGCCGCCGGAAACGCCAACTGGCCGAAGCTCCTTGAAAAATAACAAGTCCCCGGACGCACTCGCTCCACCGGTCAACCGGATCCAAACCGCCCATGATCGCCCAAGCCATCCGCGCCAACCTCGCCGTCGTCCAGCAGGGCATCGCGCTCCTCTCCACCCTCGACCCCGCCGGTTACGCCGCCCGCGATCCCGCCGTGTTCAACTCCACCGTCGGAGGACACCTCCGCCACGTCCTTGAGCACTACACGAGTTTCCTCGACGGCCTCGGCGACGCCGCCGGCATCGACTACGAGAAACGTGCCCGCGATCTCCGCATCGAGCGCGAGTGCGCCCACGCCCGCGCCTGCCTCGCGCTCGTCGCCGAGCGCCTCGAGGCGACCCTCGCCTCCTCCTCCGCCGATCACCCCGTGCGCGTCCGGATGGAAAATCCGCCCTCTTCCGGCGCCGACTCCTGGTCCGCCTCCAGTGTGTCGCGCGAACTCGAGTTCCTCCTGAGCCACACCATCCACCACTACGCGCTCATCGCGGTCATCTGCACCCGCCTCGGCCACCAGCCCGCCGCCGATTTCGGCATGGCGCCCTCCACCCTTCGCCACCAGGCCACCCAGGCCGCCGGCTGAGGGAGATTCGCCGGGCCGATGTGCACCTTCACCTGGACCGCCGCGTCCGACCGCCTCGGTTACGATCTCTTTTTTAACCGCGACGAACGCCACCCGCGCGCGGTCGAGACGCCGCCCGCGTTCGGTGAAAGCGAAGGCCTCCGCTGGCTCGCCCCGCGTGATCCCGACGCCGGCGGCACCTGGCTGCTGGTCAGCGCCGCCGGGCTCACGCTCGCGCTGCTAAACGACTACGCCTCCTCGTGGCGCCCGGCCGGCACCGCCCGCAGCCGCGGCCGCCTCGTGCTCGACCTCGCCCCCGCCCGCGACCTCGCCGCCGTCGCCACCCGCCTCGCCGCCGTCGCTCTCGTCGAACTACCGCCTTTCCACCTCGTGGCCGTTGCGCCGGACGCCTCCGCCAGCCACTGGCACTGGAACGGCATCGCGTTCACCGCCGGGGCGCTGGCCTCGCCCGCCTGCCTCTCCTCGTCCTCCTTCGCCACCGCCGAGGTGGTGGACTGGCGTCTGGAAAACTTCGCCGCCTTACGCGCCGCCCGCGCCGACGCTCCCTCCGTAGCCGATCTCGCCGCCTGGCACCGCATTCACGATCCTACCCGCCCCGCCCATTCCGTGCGCATGGCGCGCCCCGACGCCGCCACCCGCAGTCTCATCCACGTGAACGTCCGCCCCTCCGCCGCCACCGTGGCCTACGAGACGTTTTATCCCGAGGCGAGTCCTGTGCGGGTTTGGACCCTGCCGCGCCCGGCCTGATCCGCGCCCCCGCCATGCTCGCCGCCTTCGTGGATCGCAGTCTTGCTCTCGCGGCCGAGGGCGGTCCGTGGACACTGCTTGGCCTCGCGCTCGCGACGCTCGCCAGCGAGGACCTCGCCTGCATCGCGGCCGGCCTGCTGGTCGCTCAGGGCGCGATTTCCTTCCCCGCCGCCACCTTCGCTTGCCTCGTCGGTATCCTCGTGGGGGACGTCGCTCTCGTCGCCGCCGGGCGTTGGCTCGGCGCGCGCTGGCTGGACCGCGCCCCGCTGCGCTGGTTCGTCACGCGCGAGGGCGTGGACCGCGCCGCCCTCTGGCTATCCGAGCGCGGCGCGATCCTGATTTTCACCACCCGGTTTCTGCCCGGCACGCGCCTGCCGACCTACGTCGCCGCCGGCCTCCTACGCGTGCCCTTCGCCCGCCTCGCCCTCTGGCTGACCCTCGCCTGCGCGCTCTGGACGCCCCTGCTGGTCGGCGCCGCCGCCGTCTTCGGCGACACCGCCCGCGCCTGGTTGCAAACCTGGACCGCCGCCGCGCCCGGCCTCGTCCTCGGCGGCCTGCTGGTCTGGCTGCTCGTCCGTGTCGGTCTTCAGGCCGCCACCTGGCGCGGCCGCCGGCTTCTGCTCTCACGGTGGCGCCGCCTCGTTCGTTGGGAATTCTGGCCCATGTGGGCCGTCTACCCGCCGGTCGTGCTGTGGATCACCTGGCTGGGTCTGCGCGTCCGCTGCCTCACCTGGTTCACCGCCGTGAACCCCGGCATCGACGCCGGCGGCGGCCTGGTCGGTGAGTCCAAATCGGCCATCCTCCGCGCCCTCGATCCCAGCGGGGCGGTCGCGCCCTGGGCCCTGATCGCGCCCGGCGAAGCCTCCGCCCGCCGCGCCGCGCTCGACGCCTTCCTCGCCGCCCGCCCCGCGCCCTTTCCCGTCGTGCTCAAGCCCGACGTCGGCGAACGCGGCGGCGGCGTGGTCATCGCCCGCGACCGCGCCGCCGCCGAGGCCGCCCTCGCCGCCGCCCCCGGCCCGCTCATCGCCCAGGCCTACGTGCCCGGCATCGAGTTTGGCGTCTTCTACGTCCGCCTTCCGTCTGAAACGCGCGGCCGGATCTTCGCCATCACCGAGAAGCGCACCCCCACGCTGACCGGCGACGGTATCCGGAATCTGGAAACGCTGATTCTCGCCGACGACCGAGCCGTGTGCATGGCGGATTTTTTCCTGCGCCAGTTCGCAGCCCGCCGCGACGGGGTGCCGGCCGCCGGCGAACGCATCCCGCTGACCGATCTGGGCACCCACTGCCGCGGCTCGCTCTTCCTCGACGGCGCGCACCACGAGACCCCGGCCCTGCTCGACGAGGTCGAACGCGTCAGCCGGGTTTTCCAGGGTTTCCATTTCGGCCGCTACGACGTGCGCACGCCCGACGCGGAGGCCTTCCGCCGCGGCGAGTTCACCGTGATCGAGCTCAACGGCCTCACTTCCGAGGCCACCAGCATCTACGACCCCCGTCACGGGCCGCTCCACGGCTGGGCGGTGCTGTGCCGGCAGTGGCATCTGGCCTGGCGGATCGCGCGCGAGACCCGCGCGGCCGGCGCGCGCACGCTCACCGCCGCCGAGACCATCCGCCTCGCCCGCGCCAGTCGGAATTGAGGCGGGACGGCGACCGGTCGCTTTGCAATCGCGCACGAGGCGCGCAAGTTGCCGCGCATGACCGCCGGCTCATCCCGCTTTTCCCGCCCTTCCGCCGCTCAACGCGAGGCCCTGCGTCTCCGTCCCGCTTCCAGCCCGGTGATGTTCCAGAGCTGGCGCCACCTGCTCTTTCTCCACTGGGCCTGGGACCCCGCCGCCATCCAGGCCACCCTTCCGCCCGGGCTCTTCGTCGATACGCACGATGACCGCGCCTACCTCGGAGTCGTTCCCTTCTGGATGGATCGTGTCCGCCCGCGTTTTCTCCCGCCCGTTCCGGGCCTGTCTTGGTTCCTCGAACTGAACCTGCGCACCTATGTCCACACCGCCGATGGCACGCCCGGCGTCTGGTTCTACTCCCTCGACTGCAACAACCACGTCGCCGTCGCGCTCGCCCGCACCTTGTTTTCCCTACCCTACGTTTTCGCGCACCAGCACGGCAAACGCCCCGCCGCGCCGACCGGGCCTGCCCGGTTCCACTCGCGCCGCCCCGGCGGCGCACCCAACGCTTTCGCCTACGCGCCCGCCGCCCCCTTCAGGCCCTCCGAACCCGGCACGCTCGAATACTTCCTCGCCGAGCGCTACCTGCTTTTCTCCCGCCGCCGCGACGGCTCGCTTGCCAGCGGCCGGGTCTGGCACACGCCTTACCCGCTCGCCCGCGCCGCCGTCACCACCGCCGAAACCTCCCTGTTTGCCGACAACGGTTTCCCGGCGCCCTCTCGCCCTGCCGATCTCGCCCACACCTCGCCCGGTGTGAGCGTTTCGATTTTCCCCCTTCGGCGGGCCACCTAGCCGGTTCGCCACTGGCTGTTGCGGCTATCAGGGCAAGCTGGCCCGGACGCGGAAAAACTGACGCGCCTCGCTCGACATCGGCAGCGCCGTGCGCACCAGCACACGGTCGAAGCCGTCCGGCTCGGCCGGGGCCGATACGTCCACCAGCGCCAGCGGGGTGACGAAACCCGGGTCGCGCGCGGCCTCGACCGCCACGGCAATGCCACCCCGGCCCCGGCGACGTCGGTAACTGATCGCCGGATACGTCTCCTGGTTCGCCACGATGGTGGTGGCGAGTAGCTGCGCCACGTCGGGCAGCAGCGGATCCTGGCCGAACACGAACTCGAGCAGCGTCGCCATGCCGTCGGCGTCGGGATCGCCCGTCGCGGCGGCCGGGTCGGCGGCCAGCCCGCGTCCGGTCAACCAATCGTAGAACGGCGCCAGCGCGACCCCGTCGTCGTCCAACGTGAACTGGATGCCGCTCGTTCCGATCGTGAAGTGCCCCTTGCCGTAGCCCAAGCCGGTGTAGGCGAGGTTGGCGGTCGTGATGCCGGCGGTTCCGCCGGGCGTGGTGATCAAAGTGTAGGGTGTGCCAACCACGAGCGTTCCCGGGGTGAAGGCGAAGGTCACCGGGCCGGAACCGAAATAGGTAAAGCCGCTCGGGATGACCAGTTGGTCGCCGCCCGCGCCCAGGTTGAAACGCAGGGTGGAGCCGCCGGAGATCCGCCCGCCCGCCACGGTGAGCGTTCCCGCCGCGTTTCCGCCCGGGGAGACCGTGCCGCCCGGGAACAAGCCGAGCAGGACGTTCGAGGTGCCGGTGCCGGCGAGCGTGCCGCCGGCGTTGACCACGAGGGACCGGCCGGAGGCGGCGGCGAGGGAGCCGGTGAGGTTGAGCGTGCCGGCGTTGACGTGGATGTTGCCCGCCACCGCGTTGGCGGCGGAGAGGGTCAGCGTGCCGCCGCCCGTCTTGTTGAAGCCGCCCGCACCGGAGACGACGCCGTTCAGCGCGATGTCGTGCGGCGCGCCGTCGGGTCCGGCGGCGCGGATCGAGAAGAGCGGCGTGGCGGAGGTATCGGTGATCGAAAGCGGATGCGTGGTGCTCCAGTCGGCCAGGGCGCCGAGGGTCCCGCTGGCGAAGGACAACGAGGAGGCGAGCCCCGCCGCGCCGTTTTTCACGATGCCGCCGGCGCCGAGGTTCAGCTCTCCGGTGCTCACGGTGACGCTCGCGGAGCCGGCGCTCGAGGTCGCGTCGTAGCCGAGCGTGAGTTTGGCGAGATTGGCGGCGCCGCCGGTGATGATCAATTTGGCGACGTTGTTGGTGTTGGCGTTCGTGCCGCCGGGGTTGCGCGCCATCACCAGGCCGTTGGTCGCGCCGGTCACGGCGAGTTCGCCGCCGGAAAGGTAAATCACCCCGCCGCGCCCGGCGGTCTTCTGGTAACCGTTGTGCAGGGTGCCGGTCACGGTGAGTTTTCCGCCCGAGATGGTCATGCCGGCCCACGAGTCGACTGTGCCCAGGCCGATGTTCGCGAAGGTCGTGTCGCCGCCGGAAATCAATACGCCGGTCCCGCTGGTCTGTGCCTCCGAGTCGCCGCTGCGGGGGAAGTTAAGGTCCTTCGCGGTGACCACGCCGCCGGTGACGCGGAGGAAGCTGTTGCGCGCGTTGGACGGCACGATGTTTTGGAAACTCGCGGTTCCGGCGCTCACGATAACGCCCGTGCCGGTGCCGGAGGTCCACGAGACGTTGCCGGCGGTGGTGAACGCGCCGCCCGTGACGCGGAGTTGTTGCGAGGTGGCGATACTCACCGAGGCGGGCGCGAGCGTGCCGCCGGGGCCGACCTGGACGATGCCCTTCGAGATGGTCAGCGCACCGGCGAGCGCGGGGTTGGGGCGGTTCAGCTCCAAGGTGCCGACGCCCGTTTTGGTGAAGCCCTTCCCGCCCGCCAGGGCGACGGCGAGGTGGTGCGGGGTGGCGTTGGCGGCGGGGACGTCGGTGGTGTCCCCGGCCGGCGTGGTGGCGGCGTCAACCTGGATGACCGGCGTGGAGGTGCCGTCCAAGGTGAGGACACGTGAGGAAACGCCGCCGTCGGAGACCGTCCAGCCGGCCGGCGTGGAGAAATCGGTATCGCCGAAAACGATACGCCCTAGGGTGCGATTGGAGTCGAGGATCAGCGTGGTGTTCGCGACGAGATCGCGCAGGCCGAAGTCGGCGGTGGCGCCGGTGGCGCCGGCGAGTAGGCCGCCGTCCCAGTTGGCGGAGTCGCTCCAGAGGCCGTCATTATCGAGGTTTATCCAGACGCCGCTGCCGGCGAGGCGGACGGTGTAGGCTTGCCCGGCGGTGTAGCCGCCGGAGACGGCGTTGCCCGCGAGGTCGAGGATGCCGGTGCCGCTGGCGCTGAGGTCCAGCCGCGCGGTGCCGTCGCCGGATAGATTCGCGGCGGAGACGTCGTAGACGGTCGAACTCACCGTCGCGACCGAGGCGAGCGAGCCGGCGGTGCCCGACCGGGTGAGCGTGAAGTCGGCCAAGTCCACGCCGGTGACGGGCTCGGCGAAGGTGACCCGGTAGACCACGCCGCCGCCGTTGGTCGAGTAGGTCGCGGGCGTGAGTCGGCGCAGGGAGGCGATGGCGGGGGCGGTGGTGTCGATCGTCGCCACGAAGGGCGCGGACACCGGGCTGGCGGAACCCGCGAGCCCGGCGGTGGCGGTGAAGGTGTGCGTCCCGGCCGGCAGCGTGGTCGCGGCGTAGCTGAACGAAAACGCGCCGCCGGTCGCGACCGCGGAGCCCACGACGCCGACGCCCGCGCGAGTGACGCTGACGGTCGCGCCGGCCGGCGCGGTGCCGGACAACACCAGCGTGGCGTCGTTGGTCAGGCGGTCGGAGGCGGACGCGCCGCTGTCGGTGCTGATCGCGGTGAAAACCGGCGCGGCCAGGCCGGTGTCCACGACGTAGGCGCCGGAGGCCGGGCCGGGATTGCCGGCCAGATCGGTCGCGGCGGCGGTAAAGGTCTTTTGCCCCGCGCCGAGGGCGGGTCCGGTGTAGGGCGCGGTCCAGTTGCCCAACTCGTCGGCCACGCCGGTGGCCACCACTTGTCCGGCGAGGGTTACGGCAACGGTGTCGCCCGGCGTGGCGGTGCCGGAAACCGCCGCCCCCGGGGCCAGGCTCAAGCCCGTGATCGCCGGGGCGGGGGCGGCGACGGTGTCGATACGAACGACCAGCGCGGGCGACGGCGGAGTGACGACTCCGCCCACCGTGGCGCCGGCGGTGAACGCATACACCCGGTCGGCCAGCGACGTGGCGGCGTAATCGTAGGTCCATTGCCCGTTCGCGTCGGCGACGACCGTGCCGAGCACGCCGAGGTCGGCGCGGGCCAGGGAAACGCTGGATCCGACGGGCGCGGTGCCGCGCAGCACGAGCATTCGGTCGGAGGTGATTCCGTCGGAGGCGGACGCGCCGGTGTCGCTCGTGATGCCGGTGATGAAGGCCCCGGGCACGCCGCCGACCACGAGGGCGTTGAGGTAGCGTTCGATGTTCAGGTAACCGTCGGCGCCGAGCACGGTCGCGTCGGCGACGGCGGGGTTGGTCCCGGCGGCCTGTTCCCACCAGTCCGGCATGCCGTCGTTGTCGTTGTCGGGTTGCTTCAGGCCGGCGGCGACGGTGCCGACGCCGCCCATGTCGGCTTCGTCGTAGATAAAGACGCCGCCGGTGCCGTAGGTGCGGGCCTCCGCCACCACGTAATCGTCCGTGCGGTCGCGGCGGTGCGAGGCGCCGGCCCGATCCAACACCCAGGCGAGCGCGGCGGGGGCGGAGAGTTCGGTCGTCGGCGCGGGGTAGGCAAAGCGCGTGCCGACGAGCTGGAGGGTAGGGAAACTCGTGTTGGTCACCGCGACGCCATCGAGCACGCCGTCGAGGTCTAGATCCTGGAGGTTGCCCGTGTGGAAGAGACGGTAGTTGGTGTTGCCCGACGTGAAAGGGGAACGGCCGACCCCGGATTCGGGTCCGCCGATGAAGTAGCACTTCACCACGTTGGCGAACGAGTCGCCGGCCGAATCGCCCGCCGGGATGTAGCCGCCGCCGGAACCCCAGTTGTAGACCACGTTGTTCACGTAGTCGTTCACCCCCTTGACCTTGGGGTTGCGCATGTAGTTGTCGGCGTAGAGCGTGCGGAAAATGCTCACGCCCCCGGAGGTCTGCATCAGGCCGCCGGCGGAGTGGATGCGCAGGCCCTGGGCGATCAGGCAGTCCTGGAGCGTGATGCGGATGGCGGCGTCGCCGCTGATGGAGAAGGTCTCGTCGCGTCCCCAGGAAGCGGATACGTGGTCGAAGATCATGTCGCTGCCGTTGGCTATGCCGACCGCGTCCGCGCCGTCGTCCCCGTCGATGCCCATGCGGAAACGCACGTAACGGCAGATCGTGTTGTTCGCGCCGGAAAAGGACACGCGGTTGCCGTAGAGGGTGACGCCGCCGCCCGGCGCGGTCTGGCCCGCGATGGTGAGATTGGAGGCGAAGACGATCGGGGAGCCCACCCGGATGATGCCGCCGACATCAAAAACCACCACGCGGCCGGAGGCGCTCACCGCGTCGCGGAGCGAGCCGGCGCCGGAATCGTTCAGGTTGGTGACGCGGTAGACGGTGGGGCTGGCCGAGGCCCGGGCGCCCTTGGCGTTGGCGCCAAATCCCTCCGCGCCGGGAAACGCGGGCACGGCGTGCGCGGCCGGGCCCAACAATAACGACGACAAGGCTGCGGCAATGAGCGGGGGTATTCTCACGCCTTAAACAGACACCCGAACCGCCCGTTTGGCGCGCCGCCCGCCTTCATCCAGTTAGAAATCCTCCGTTCAATCCGAGCGGGATTGCCCCGGAACCGTCCCTTTCGACACGTTTGGCCCCGTGCCCACCCCGCGTCCCGTGTTTCTGGCCTGCCTAGTCGCCGTCTGCCTTCCGCTTTCCCGGGCGGAGGAGTCCGCGCCCACCCCGCTGCCGCCCGTCGTCGTCACCGCTACCCGCCTGCCGCAGGAGCCGACTACGCTACCGCTGACGGTGGATGTTTTCTCGGCCGAAACCCTGCGCAACGGGCCGGCGCTCGTCCTCGACGACGCCCTGCGCCGCTCCGCCGCCTTTTCGCTCTTCCGCCGCGCCGGCTCCCTGACCGCCAATCCTACCGCGCAAGGCGTTTCCCTGCGCGGCATCGGCCCGAGCGGCGCCAGCCGCGCCCTCGTGCTGCTCGACGGCGTGCCGGTCAACGACCCCTTCGGCGGCTGGGTCGCCTGGTCCAAACTTCCTTCCGCCTCGCTGGAAAGTGTGGAGCTGGTGCGCGGCGGCGGCTCGGCCGCCTGGGGCGGCGCCTCACTCGGGGGCGTGGTGCAGTTGATCTCCGCGTCCCCGCTCGACGCGCCGACGGGCGGCGCGGTTTCCGCCACGGTCGGGGATTTCGAGACCCGCGCCATCGACACCACCGCCACGCTCGGGACCGCCTCCGGCCGCGATGCCTTCCGGGTCGAAGCCGCCGCCTTCTCCACCGCCGGCCCCCGCCTCGTCCGCGATCCCGGCCCGGTCGACCTCGCCGCCGATTCCGAGCACCGGCGCGGGCAGTTAACCTGGGCCCGCCGTATCGACGAAACCACCACGCTGACCGCCGTCGCCCGCGCCTGGCGCGAGGAGCGTGGCAACGGCACGCCCTACCAGCGCAACGCCTCCGACGAGGCCTCCGTCGCCGCCACCCTCGCCGGCGCCGCCCCCGGGGGCCCCGCCTGGTCGGTCTCGCTTCACGCGCAGCGGCAGGATTTTCAAAGCACCTTCGGCGCGATCAACGCCGCCCGCACGGTCGAGACCCCGGCGAGCGACCAATACGCGGTGCCTTCCACCGCCGCCGGCGTCTCCGTCCAGGCGGCTTGGGGCGACCCCGCCGCGCTCGCCGACGGCGACGCTTCCCTCACCACCCTCGGCATCGACGCCCGCCGGGTGGACGGCGAGACCCGCGAGTATTTTTTCTACAATGCGGGCGCTTTCACCCGCGAGCGGCGGGCCGGCGGCG
Source organism: Opitutaceae bacterium (assembly GCA_027482905.1). Lineage (GTDB taxonomy): Bacteria > Verrucomicrobiota > Verrucomicrobiia > Opitutales > Opitutaceae > IMCC26134_A. The sequence goes on along the minus strand of JAIXVP010000091.1, from coordinate 21,559 downwards.
CGCAGACCACGGCCGGCGTCTTCGCCACCCACGCCCGCCCGCTCACCGACGGCCTGGTCCTCACCGGCGGCGCGCGCCTCGACTCCACCACCCGCGCGGACGGCTTTCGCCGCGAGACCACCCGCGCCACCGGCGCCCGCCTGCTGGACGAGACCTACGCCGGCCGCGAGGACCTCGCCTTTTCGCCCAGCCTTGGCCTCGCCTGGCGCGCTACGCCCGCGATCACCGCCCGCGCCGCCGCCTACTCCGCCTACCGCACGCCGACCTTGAACGAGCTTTACCGGCCCTTTCGCGTCGGTCCCGTCACGACCCAGGCCAACCCCGCCCTCGATCCCGAGACGCTGTTTGGCGGCGAGGTCGGCCTCGAATACGCGCCGCCCGCCGCCCGCCACGCCCTGCGAGCGACCGTGTTCCAGAACGACCTCGCCGACGCGGTCGCGAACGTCTCGCTCTCCCCGACTCTGCGCGAGCGCCGCAATCTTGACGCCGTCCGCGTGCGCGGTCTCGAACTCGGCGGCCGTTGGCAACCCATCCCCGCCTTGCGGCTCGACGCCGACTATCTGCTGTCCGACGCCCGGGTGCGCTCCGGCGGTCCCGGCGCCGACGCCCTTGACGGCAAACGCCTCGCCCAAGTGCCCCGCCACACCCTGTCCGCCGGCGCGACCTGGCGGGCCGCGCGCGTTCTCGATCTCGACCTGCGCATCCGCAGCGTCTCGGCCCAATACGAGGACGATTTGAACACCCTCGCCCTCGCGCCTTCGACGCGGCTCGACCTCGCCGTCCACGTTTCCCCCACGCCCCGCCTACGGCTCACCTTCGCGGTGGAAAACCTGCTCGACGCCGAGACCCAGACCGGTCGCACCGCCGGCGGCGTGGTGGGCCTCGCCCCGCCCCGTCTCATCCGCGCAGAACTCTCCTACGCGTGGTGAACAAGGCCGTCGGTCTACTTGATGAAAAACTCCACCGTCGTGACGACGCGCACGATTTTGAGTTCAGGTGACGCGATGTCGCGGTCCTGAATGTCCACCACCCCTTGCGTCGCCTTGCGGATCGCCCCGACCTCCGCCTGCGAGTCTTCGGCGAATCTCTCCGCCGCTTGCCGGGCGTTGGCTGTCGCCTCCTGGATCATGGCGGGCTTGAGCGCGTTCACGCCGTCGAACTCGAAGGAAACCCGCTGGCCGTATTCCGGGTTCGCCAGCGGCACGCCCTTCGCGATCAGCGCTTCCGATTTTTGTATGGCGCTCTTCACCAGGTCCACATTCCGGCTGCGGACCACCAGGATGATCGTGGCGTTGTAGCGGGGCAGGACCACCACATCGTCCTTCTTTCGCGAGCCGATGGTGTCGCTGATATCCGGCAGGCCATAAATGATCTCCTCCTGCGGCACGCCGTTTTCGTGCAGGAAAGCGGTCACGACGGCCTTGGCGTCCGCAATGGAGGCCTGCAACTCGGCCAGAGTTTCGCCGGTCGCGATGGTGCGCATGGGCCAGATGACGAGGGTCGCCTTGACCTCCCGCTCGGACAGACCACGCACGGTAAAATACCGGTCGAACTCCCGCCCCAGCTTCACTGCCCGCCCGACTTGATACCCAAAAATCGCCAGTCCTATGGCCAGAAAGGCGCCGAGCACGGCGAAGGAGCGGGTGGTGATCATGGGATGGTTTGGGATTGGTTTTCTAAATCCTCCTTCGCGCCGCATTCCAACCCGTGATTCCACTCTTTTCGATGCGGCCCGGACAGGCGTGTCCATGTGTGGGTTTTCTTCGGATTCTCCGTTTTTGCGGACCGAAGCCACAGACAAGTGTGCAAACAACCGTGTTTTCCCATTTAACCGATGTGTCATGCGGTAAGATACTTGTAAGCCGGCTGCATTCTGTTCCCAGTCGGGTCTGACTAAATCTACTTAATAAACTGGTCGAGCCCGCCGTCGCATGTCTTCCCCTCGTTTCACCCGCCGCGGCGTCGCCGGTCTGCTCGCCCTGCTCGTAGGTATCGCAGGTCTCTGGTTGGCCCTACCCCGGCGCAATCCGGCGATTTCGCTAGCCGCCTCCCAACCCGCACCGCCCCCGGCGACCGCAACGACCGCCGGAGCTTCGTCGACGCCGGTGTCCGTCCTTCCCCCGGCCGCGAGCCCTGTCTCGGCCGCCCTCCCGCCTGCCGTCCCCGGAGCCGCGCCCGCCCCGGAGCCCCTGCCGCGTCTTTTGGGCCTGCCGGACAATTTCCGCGCCTCATCGACCAAGCCCGCCGTGATCGACCGCTGGGCCGGCGCCGAAGTCCTTGCCGAGGCTGCGCAAGACCTCCCCGACCGCGCTCTGCGCCTGCGCGTGCGGCTGGTTCGCGACGCCCGCCTAAAGTATCCCTTTATCCGTCTCGAGGAGGCTTACCGACTCGATCCCGCCACCGGCGGCGCCACGCTCGTCGCCCAGCTTGGCATGGTGGCGGACCACCTCATCATCAAACCCGCCCCCGGGGTAGACGAGGCGGCGTTCCTGCCCGCCGTCGCCGCCGCCGGAGGTTCCGTCCGCTCCAGTAAACCCGCCTCCGGCACCTGGCTCGTCGCCGTTGCGGGCGGCACCCTCGACGCCCTTCCTGCCGCCATCGACGATTTCCGCCACCTCGGCGGCCTCCTGAAAATCGCCGAGCCGGACTTTGTCGTCCACACGACGCTCACGCCCGACGACCCGTCCTACGCCCAACTCTACGGCCTGAACAACACCGGCCAGACCGGCGGCACCGCCGACGCCGATATCGACGCCCCCGAAGCCTGGGACATCGCCACCGGTTCCCGCTCCATCCGGATCGGCGTCATCGATACCGGCATCGACTACACCCACCCCGACCTCGCTGCCAACATCTGGACCAACCCCGGCGAGATCGCCGGCAACTTCGTCGATGACGACGGCAACGGCTACGTGGACGACGTGCATGGCTGGGACTTTTTCAACAACGACAACGATCCCATGGACGACCATGACCACGGCACCCACTGCGCGGGCACGATCGGCGCCGTCGGTGGAAATGCCCTCGGCGTCGTGGGTGTGAATTGGAAGGTCAGCCTCGTCCCCCTGAAATTTCTCTCCGCCCCCGGTTCCGGCTTCACCTCCGACGCGGTCGAGGCCGTTTCCTACGCCACCGCCATGGGCTTCGAGCTGACGTCCAACTCGTGGGGCGGCGGCGGCTCCTCCCAGGCCCTGCGCGACGCCATCGGCGCGGCAGGCGCGGCCGGGCGCCTCTTCGTCGCCAGCGCCGGCAACGATGGCATAGATTCGGAATTCGATCCGCGCTACCCCGCCAGCTATGAACTGGACAACATCGTTTCGGTGGCCGCGACCGACGACGACGATCAGCTCGCCGTGTTTTCCAACTATGGCGCCAGCGTCGATCTCGCCGCCCCAGGTCTGAACATCTACAGCACGGTCCGCAACGGTGGCTATCAGTCGATGAGCGGCACCTCCATGGCCGCTCCCCACGTCGCCGGAACCGCCGCGCTGGTGCTTTCACACGCCTCCGGGCCTCTTTCGGCCGCCCAGTTGAAGCACCTGCTGCTTTCCTCCGTCGATCCCCGCCCCTCGCTCGCCTCCGTCACGCTTTCCGGCGGACGCCTCAACGCCCGTTCGGCCCTGCTTGCGCTCGACAAGCTACTCGTTGCCGGCCCTTCGGGATTCTCTCCCGTCGGTCCCGCCGGCGGGCCTTTCGACCCCGCCTCCGCCACTTGGACCGTCTCCAACTTCAGCAAGACTCCGATCACCTGGTCCGCGCTCAAGACCCAGCCCTGGCTCACCCTTTCATCTCCCGGCGGTCAGCTCGCACCCGGGGCCGCCACCACGCTCACCGTCACCATGGCCCCCTCCGCCGGAACCCTGCCGGAGGGCACCTATACCGACGGCGTTGCCATCGCCAATCTCACCAATGGCCGGGGCAGCGTCACGCGCCCGACGCTCCTTACGGTCCTGAGGCCGGCGCCGCCCACGATCCTCGCGCCGCCGTCCGACTCGACCGTCGGCCCCATGGAGAACGCCGTGCTGAAGGTCGAGGCGAGCGGTTTCGGAACCATCGCATACCAATGGTATCGCGGCGCTGTTGGCGATACCGCCGCGCCGGTCGCGGGCGCGACCGGCCCCCTGTTCCTCACTCCTCCCCTCACCCAAGGCGGTTCGTTCTGGGTAAGGGTATCCAACTACGTCGGCGCGGTCGAAAGCGGGGCGACGGTGGCGGTGCAATCCTCCTCCGCGCTTAATCTCAAAGGCATGGGCGGAAACTTCGGCGGACAACTCGCCGACGGCACCACCACCGACCATCTCACACCGACACAGGCTGTCTTCGATGTGGTCCAGGTTTCGGCTTCGAGTCAGACGGCCTTCCTCAAATCCGACGGCACTCTCTGGACCTGCGGCTACAACGGCTATGGCCAGCTCGGCGACGGCACATCCACCGACCGCTCCATACCGGTGCAGGTCGCCACCAATGTCGCCCACGTCGCCATGGGGTTTTATCACTGCACGTTTGTGAAGAGGGACGGCACGTTATGGGCGATGGGCCGCAACACCGCCGGTCAGCTCGGCGACGGCACCACCACCGACCGGGCCACGCCGGTCCAGCTCGCCACCGGCGTCGTTCAGGCCGCCGCGGGCCAGGAAAACACCCTGTTCCTAAAAACCGACGGCACGCTCTGGGGCGTGGGCGGGAACTCCGAAGGCCAGCTCGGCGATGGCACCACCACCCGGCGCCCGGTCCCCGTCCAGGTCGCGTCCGGAGTCGCGGCGGTGCGAAGCGGCGGCTACTTTCATACGCTTTTCCTCAAGACCGACGGCACCCTCTGGACCATGGGGCGGAACTGGTATGGCCAGCTCGGCGACGGCACCCAGACCAGCCGGCCCGTGCCCCGCCAGCTCGCCGACCAGGTCATCGATTTCTCGCTCGGGGAACGAAACAACTACTACCTGAAAACGGACGGCACTCTCTGGGGCTTGGGCAACAACGACTATGGCCAGATAGGACCGAAACTGGGCAATGTGTTTACCGCCCCCATCAATTTCGCCGCAGGGGTCAGGCGCGTCTTCGCGGGCGACCTGCATGTTTTTCTCCTTAAATCCGACGGCTCGCTCTGGGCCTGCGGCTACAACGTCAACGGGCAGCTCGGCGATGGCACCACCACCAATCGCTACGTCCCGGTTCAGATCGACACCGCCGGCGCCTCCCGTTACAGTTTGTTGCTGAGTCGCAAGCCCGGCATAACCGGTCAGCCCGCTTCCGCCACCGTGCTGTCGGGCCAGACCGTCACTCTGCTCGTCGTGGCCGGAGGGCCGGCTCCGCTCGCCTACCAGTGGTTTCGAGGACCGGCGGGTAACACCTCCCAGCCCGTCGCCGGAGCCACCGCCGCCAGTTTCACGCCACCCGGCCTGACCTCGACCACGTCCTACTGGGTGCGCGTGTCCAATTCCCACGGCACGGCCGACAGCACGGCCGCGACCCTCACCATTGGTGCCCCGCCGGCCATCACCATCCAGCCCGCTTCCACCACCGCCCAGCTCTTCCCCCGCAACGCGTTCCTCACCGTGACCGCCACCGGCGGCTCGCCGACCTATCAATGGTATCGCGGCGCGATCGGAAACACTTCGGCGCCGGTCGTGGGCGCCACCAGCGCCCTTTTGGTGGTGCCTTCGCTCACCGCCACCACCTCGTTCTGGGTTCGCATCACCACGGTCGGCGGAACGGTGGACAGCACCGCCGCGGCCGTCACCGTGCCCTCACCGCAAAGCTTCAACCTGCTCGCCACCGGCTCAAATGGCTCCGGCCAATTCGGCGACGGCACCGCCGGCTCGGCCACTGTGCCGCGGCCGGTGGGCGCCGGGGTGACTCACGCCTCGGCCGCCTACGGGCACAGCCTCTTCGTAAAATCGGACGGCACCCTCTGGGCCGCCGGCTACAATGCCAACGGCCAGCTCGGCGATGGCACCACCACCAGCCGCTCCACCGCGGTGCAGATTTCCAGCCAGGTTGCGCGGGTGTCGGCCGGCCGCGAACACAGCCTGTTCCTGAAGACCGACGGCACGCTCTGGGGCATGGGCAGCAACGCGAACAACCGGTTCGCCAGCGGCACCACCGCCGACCGCCTCAGCCCCGTCCAGATCGCCGCCGGGGTCGTGCACATGAGCGCCGGCCACCGACACAGCCTTTTTGTGAAGAGCGACGGCACCCTCTGGAGCGTGGGCGAAAACATCTACGGCCAGCTCGGCGACGGCACCACCGTCAGCCGCTCCACGCCAATCCAGGTCGCCACCGGCGTGGTGCAATGCGCCGCCGGTTCGGATCACAGCATTTTTCTCAAGGTGGACGGTTCCCTCTGGGGCATGGGCTACAATTACGAAGGCGCGCTCGGGGACGGCACCTCCTACAGCCGGCTCACGCCGGTGCTGACGAACACCGGCGTGACGAGCATCGCCGCGGGCATCCGAACCAGCTTCTTCATCAAAGCGGACGGCTCGCTCTGGGCCTCGGGCCAGAACACCGACAACAAGCTGGGCGACGGCACCTACACGAATCGGCTCACGCCGGTGCAGATTTCCACCGGCGTCGTCCAGGTCTTCACCGGCTACTACCACAACCTCTTTCTGAAGACCAACGGCAGCCTGTGGGGCATGGGCAACAACTACTCCGGCGCGTTGGGCGACGGCACCACCACCAGCCGCGCAATCCCGGTGCAAGTCGCCACGGGCATCGGGAACGCCGTTCCCGGCAATTTTTTCAGTTTCTTCTTCAGCCTGAAGCCGGCCTTCGTCACCCAGCCCGCGCCCGCGTCGATTCTTTACGGCGAAAGCACCACCTTGTCCGTGGTCGTCAACGACCAGTCCCCACTCACTTACCAGTGGTATCTGGGGCAGGCCGGCAGCACGACATCGCCCGTGGCCGGCGCCACCGGCGCCAGTTTCACCACGCCAGCCCTGACGGCGCCGACGTCCTACTGGGTCCGGGTCACCAACAGCCTCGGCCTCACCGCCGACAGCACCACGGCCTCGGTGACGGTGATCTTGAACACTCCGCCATCGATCACGGCCCAGCCCGTCCCGGTTGCCACGCCCTTTTTCGCCTCCGCCTCGTTTGCCGTCGGCGCCGCCGGCGGCACGCTTTCCTATCAATGGTATCGCGGCCTCTCGGGCGACACGTCCGCGCCCGTGTCCGGCGCAAACGGGCCGATGCTTCTCACCCCTCCTCTTCTGGCCACCACCAGCTACTGGGTTCGGGTCAGCAATCCCGTCTCCGCCATCAACAGCGACACCGTCACCGCCACGGTCACCCCGCGCCCCGCCCTCAACCTCAAGGCCTCCGGCCAAAACGACTATGGCCAGCTCGGCGATGGCACCACCACCCAGCGCAACGCGCCCGTCTCGGTCGCTACCGATGTCGTCGCCGCCTCCACCAGCTCCGGCCACACCCTCTTCATCAAAACCAACGCCACGCTCTGGGCCGTCGGTAACAACAACCACGGCCAGCTCGGCGACTCCACCACGACCTCGCGCCTGACCCCGGTTCAAGTGGCCACCAACGTGATCGCGTGTTTCGCCGATAGCGAAATCAGTCTTTTCCTGAAATCCGACGGCAGCCTCTGGGGCATGGGCTACAACAGCTATTGGCGCCTGGGAAGCGGCTCCGCCTCCAACATCCAGACCCCGATTCAAATCGCCACCGGGGTGGCTCACTTCGCCGTCGGTTACACTCACACGCTGTTCGTCAAGAACGATGGCACGATGTGGGGCATGGGCACCAATTTCGATGGTCAGCTTGGTATCGGCGCCGCCACCGGCAGCACGGTGCCTGTCCAAATCGCGGCGGGCGTTTCCAGGGTGGAAGCCCGCGGGCAAAGCAGCTTCTTCATCAAAACCAACGGCACCCTCTGGGCCATGGGTGACAACTACGGCGGGCAACTCGGCGATGGCACCTCGACCGACATTCGAAGCCCCGTTCAGATAAGCTCCGACGTCATTTCGGTCGCCACCGGCGGCGGACATACCCTGCTGATCAAACGGGGAGGCGTTCTTCTGGGCATGGGCTACCGCATCGGGCTTGGCCTGCCCGACACCAGCCTCTACATGACACCCACCCAGCTCGCCACCGGCATCACGCACGCCGCAGCGGGCTTCGACCACAGCAAGTTCATCAAAACCGACGGCGGTCTCTGGGCCATGGGCAACAACGTTGCCGGCCAACATGGCGACGGCACCACTGCTTGGCGTTATACCCCTGTTCAGGTCTCTCTCGCGGTGTTGGACGTGTCGCTGGCCTACTACCACAGTCTATTTCTCCAATCACCGCCTCCGAACATTACCAGCCACCCCACCTCTCGCACGGTGAAAGCCGGGGATGTCGTCTCGCTCACCGTCGCCGCCGTAAGTCCGATCACGGCCAGCTACCAATGGTATCGTGGCTTAAGCGGCGATCTGACTCAGCCCATCGCGAGCGCCACCTCCGCAAACTACGTGACCGCTCCCATCACGACCACGAACAGCTATTGGGTTCGCGTAACCAACGCCCTCGGCACGGCCGACAGCCAAGCCGCGCTCGTCACCGTTTTGCCACCCCCCGACTCCGACTCCGACGGCCTCCCCGACGCTTGGGAAACCGCCCACGGCCTCGACCCCGCCTCGTCCCTCGCCGAACACGGCCGCCTCGGCGACCCCGATGGCGACGGCCGATCCAACCTGCTCGAATACGCCTTCGGCCTCGACCCTCAGGTCACCGACGCCTCCGCCGCGCTCTCGTGCGTCACCTCCGCCCACCCCACCACGGGCCAGCCTCACCTCGTCTTCACCCACCGACGCCTCCTCAATCCTGGCGGCCTTACCTACACCGTCGTCACGTCGACCGACCTCCTCGCCTGGGCGGCCCCGGCCGTCGCTCCCGAAGTGCTCTCGACAGTCGCCAACCCCGACGGCGTCACCGAGACGGTCACCCTCCGCATCCACCCCGCACTCTCGATCGCCCCGGCCTTTGTCCGTGTGATTGTGACCACGCCGTAGCGCCGCGCCTCGTCCGCGCCGAGGTCGTTTTCGCCTGGTGACCGGGCGATCGCTTCGGGGTTGGACCTCGGCGGCCGGCCCCGCCACCGTGGCCCGCACATGGAAAACCCTCCGCTCACCGCCGCGCAGAAAACCCGCCTGCGCGGGATCGGCCAGACCACCGAGCCCGCCCTGAAGGTCGGCAAGGCCGGGCTCACGCCGACCTTTTATCGCGAATTCGCCCGCCTGATCGAGGCCCGCGAGCTGGTGAAACTCCGCTTCGAGGGCGCCGACCGCCACGAACGCGCCGCGCTGATCGCGAGAATCGAGACCGAGGGCGCCGCGCCCTGCGTCGGCGCGGTCGGCCACACCGCGCTCTTTTTCCGCCGCCACGCCGAGCCCGCCCGCCGCGTGGTCGAGCTTTGAGGCCCGCCCGCGCCGGCGTTTTGGCCGCCCCCTCCGCGATGTCCGAACCCGTTCCCGCCCTCCATCCCCTCGCGCCCTACGGCTGGGACGCCGCCTGGGAGCGCGCCTTCGCGCCCCACGCCGCAGCCGGCCTCGAGCCGGCCCGCGTGGTGGTCGAGCTGCGCCGGCATTACTACGCGGTGGTGACCGGCGCGGGCGAGCTGCTGGCGGAGTGCATCGGCAAGTTCCACCACGACGCGAAGCGCGACGCCGAGGCCTACCCGGCCGTCGGCGACTGGGTCGCCGTCTCGCCCAGCCCGGGGGCGGAGGGCCGCGCCCAGCTCCACGCCTTGCTGCCGCGCCGCAGCCGCTTCTCGCGCCAGTCGGCCGGCGGCGAGCAGTCCCAGCAGATCATCGCGGCCAACATCGACGTCGTCTTCCTCGTCAGCGGCCTCGACCGGAACTACAACCCGAAGCGCATCCAGCGTTTCCTCGTGGCCGCGCGCGACTCCGGCGCGCAGCCCGTCATCGTGTTGAACAAGGCCGACCTCCACCCCGACCCCGAAGCGGTGCGCGCCGAGATCGACCGCCTCGTCCCCGGCGTGCCCATCGTCGTTACCAGCAGCCACACCCGGCGCGGCTTAAAACTCCTCGGCGGCCACGCCACGCCCGGCCGCACCCTCGCCTTCGTGGGCAGCTCGGGCGTGGGCAAATCCAGTCTGATCAACCGCCTCGCGCGGGACGCCGAGCTTCCGATCGGCGAGGTGCGCGACAAGGACGCCAAGGGCCGCCACACCACCACCCGCCGCGAGCTGGTGCTCGCCCCCAGCGGCGCGCTCATCATCGACACCCCGGGCATGCGCGAGCTCCAGCTCTGGGACGCGGACGAGGCGCTGGAGGAGGCCTACGCCGACATCGTCGGGGTCGCCACCGGTTGCCGCTTCACCAACTGCCGCCACGAGGACGAGCCCGGCTGCGCGGTGCGCCTCGCCTTGGCGGCGGGCACGCTTCCGCCGGAGCGACTGGTGAGCTACCGCAAGCTAAAGGCCGAGCAGGCCGCCAAGGCCCCGTCTCTCCGTAAACCCGGCGCGGTCGCGAGCAAACCGGGCTGGAAAAAAAAGGAAGCCGAGCGAGCCGCGAAACCCTTCCGCCACGGCCAGCACCGGGAGGAGTGAACGCCGGGCCGCACCGCGATGCGCCCGGCCCTTCAGCATGCAACTCAAAGGCATGCGTCAGGTGAAGACCTACGGGGGAAATCCTAAGTGTTTTTACAATACGCGGGCGGTGGACAGGCTTAGTTTTGGCCAGCAGAGGAATGAAACGTTTCGATGATTCCCACCTGGTATATGCTTCTGCTTGGCTTGGCGCTCGGCTTCGTGCCGCCCCGCCTGCTCGCAAACCCGGATTGCCGTTATCTGTCCTTCGAAGATCTTTGGAACAAGGTCCTGCGCCGGGATCCGACCCTCACCCGCCGGCGTATCCGCTGGTGGCGCGCTCCCCTGCTTTGGATCGACCCGGTGCGAGGTCATCTGGTCGCTTCGATGTTGCTGGGAGGGCTGCGTCCGGTGCGAAAAGCCAGCCCGGGGCTGATCTACGGCGAGATCGGCCTGACCGCGCTCATGTTGCTCGCGGTTCTCTGGGTGCAGACGGGGTTGCGCGCCAAGGACCGGGAAACGGTGACGCCGGTGTTGTTTTTGGCGGGGATGCTCACGGCGATGCTGCCGTGGACCGTATGGGGACCGGCTTTCGTGCTGGGCGTGGCCTCGGCGGTCGCGATGAACGGGTTCGTCGCAGGCTACTTTGTCGCGGGGCTGGCCGTGCTGGGGGCCGGCTATGTTTTTATGGGCAATCTTTTCACTCTCGCCACGGTCATCTTCCTGCTCGCCCTGCCGGTATTGCTGAACTGGCTGCGCTCCACCAACATGGTGGTGCCGGTGCGTTACTGAGGCAGCCGCCCGGGAAAACATTGTGTGCCCCGGCCGGGCGGCCTACGGCTTCCCTTTCGCTCCCGCGGTTCAATCCATCGATTCTCCACCATGTCCCCCTGGCTTTACTTCGCGATTGCGCTCGTCGCCGGAGGCATTCCGTCCCGCTGGCTTTGGGACGGACGCATGCTTTTTGTGAACGGTGTCCAATTGCGGACGCGCCTGCTCATGACCAATCCCGGCGACAACCGCCGGCGGCGGCGTTGGTGGAAATCGAAGGCCTTGTGGCTGGACCCGGTCCGGGGCGCCGTCGCGGGCTGGTGCTTGTCGGACGGCGAATGGAAACTCCTGGAAACGCTCGAGCCCGCCGCCGGCAAAGTGGTTTATTTCGCGTTTCTACTCGTGCCCCTCGCGATGGTGCTCTGGCAGACGGTCGGGCGGGAGAAAGAAAAGGAGTGCATCACGCCGGTCTTGTTCCTCGTCGGGATGATCGGTGGTTTTTACCACCTGGTGGGAGGGAGTTACGGTTGGGTGCTCGCCCTCTCGACCCTCGGGGTGGGAGCCCTCACCCTGATGGCGATGCAGTCGGTCGAGGTCATGTTGTTCGGCATGGCCGCCACGCTGCTGGGAATCGGCTGGTTTTTGGTCGGGCTGGGCGTCGAGTGGCTGCATCTGCCGGCCATCTGCCTGGTGCCCTTCGCCCGGTCGATGATCCTGAGGGAAAAGCTCGTCCTGGCCTTCCGCGGATAAGGTTTCGGCGCCAACACTTGCGGACGGGGCGCGTTTCCTTTGCGGTCGTCGTCGTTCGCGCACCCATGAAACCGATCAAGACCCTGCTCGTCACCGGCGCCTCCGGCCTCATCGGGTCCGAGGTGGCGGAGTATTTCGGACGCGAGCTCGGTTTTCGCGTGCACGGCGTGGACAACAACCAGCGCGCGGTGTTTTTCGGCCCCGCCGGCGACACGCGTTGGAACCAGCGGCGCCTTGAGGCCGGTCTGACCGGCTACACGCACCACGAACTCGATATCCGCGACCGCGCCGGCGTGCTCGACCTGGTGCGGACGCTCCGGCCGGACGTGATCGTGCACACCGCCTCGCAGCCTTCGCACGACCGCGCGGCGGCCATTCCGTTCGACGATTTCGACATCAACGCGGTCGGCACGCTCAACTTCCTCGAGGCCGCGCGCCGGGCCTGCCCCGAGTCGCCCTTCGTGCACATGAGCACGAACAAGGTCTACGGCGACACCCCGAACCGCATCAACCTGGTCGAGCACGAGACCCGCTGGGATTTCGCCGATCCCGCCTACGCCGCCGGGATCCCCGAAACCCTCGCCATCGACCAGAGCACCCACTCGCTCTTCGGCGTCTCCAAGCTCGCGGCGGACGTGGCGGTGCAGGAATACGGACGCTACTTCGGCCTGCCGACCTGCTGCCTGCGCGGCGGCTGCCTCACCGGCCCCAACCACGCCGGGGTGGAGCTGCACGGTTTCCTGAGCTACCTGGTGAAGTGCAACCTCGAGGGCCGGGAGTATAAGATTTTTGGTTACAAAGGAAAACAGGTCAGGGACAACATCCACTCGCTCGACGTGGCCCGCTTCATGGCCGCCTTCGTGGCCGCCCCCCGCGCCGGCGAGGTCTACAATCTCGGCGGCGGGAAAACCAACAGCGCGAGCATCCTGGAGGCCTTCGCCCTCGCGGAAAAACACACCGGCCGCGCGCAGGTCTACCGCTATCTCGACCAAAGCCGCGTCGGCGACCACGTCTGCTATTACAGCGATCTCGGCAAGATACGCGCCCACTACCCCGCCTGGGACCTCAGCCGCACGCTGGACGACACCGTCGGCGAAATCGTGGCGGCGTGGCGCGAACGTCCCCTCTCGGCATGAGCACCGTTCCTTCGTCCCGGCCGACTCCGCCCGACTCCACCCCCGGCGACTTCAAGACCGTCCTCGGGGTCCGGTTTTTCGTCGGCACCATCGAGGCCGCGACCGACCGCGCGTTGGCCGGCGGTCTGGTGGTCGCCCCGTCCGGCCCGGGGCTGGCGGTCGACCTGGTCCACTCGCCGGCTTACCGCGAGGCCCTGACCACCGCCGACCTCGCGATCACCGACTCGGGTTGGATGGTGCTGCTCTGGCGCCTGTTCACCGGCGAGACCCTGCCGCGCCACTCCGGGCTCAAGCTTATCCGCGCGGTGCTGGCCCGCGAGGAGCTGAAACGCGCGGGGGCGGTGTTCTGGGTCATGCCGTCGGCGGACGAGGACGAACGCAACCGCGCCTGGCTGCGTGCGCAGGGCTTCGCGGTGACGGAGGAGGATGTCTATATCGCCCCGCACTACGCGCCCGGTCCGATCCACGACGAGGCTTTGCTCAGGCGGATCGAAGCTCGCGGGCCTCGGGTGGTCATGCTGGCCATCGGCGGCGGCGTGCAGGAGCGGCTCGGACTGGGCCTGCGGGCGCGGCTGACAAGCCGGCCGGGCATCCTCTGCCTGGGGGCGGCGATCGCCTTCCTCACCGGCGGCCAGGTCGCCATCCCGGTGTGGGCGGACCGGTTTTTCCTCGGCTGGCTGTTCCGACTGGCCTCGAACCCGCGCAAATTCTGGCGCCGCTACTGGGACGCCCTGCGGCTCGCGCCGTTGCTCTGGCGTTGGCGGGAACGACTGCCGGCGGCTCCCCGGGGCTAAACCTCTTAGGCGGCGAATCGACGTGGCCGGGGCGGGATTTTCGTCGCGGAGCGCGGCGGGTGGCGGCAAGTTGCCCGCACCATGCCCACGATCTACGAGACCCTGCGCGCCGACATCATCGTCGCGATGAAAGCCAAGGACACCCCGCGCGCCACCATCCTGCGCACGGCCGACGCCGCCATCCAACGCGCCTCGATGGACCTGGCCAAGCCGATCGACGAGGCCCTCGCGCTCGCGACCCTGCGCAAGGCGGTGAAGAACCTCCAGGACGCCATCGTCGAGTTCGAGAAGGGCGGCCGGGCCGATTTGGTCGACGCCAATCGCGCCGAGATCGTGGTGTTGGAGAAATACCTGCCGGCCGGGCTCGATGCCGCCAAGCTCGAGGCTCTGGTGATCGAGGCCATCGCCGCGACCGGAGCGACCACGAAGAAGGAGATGGGCAAGGTCATCGCCGCGCTCAAGCAGCGCCCCGAGGCCGGCCTGATCGACTTCGGCGCGGTCAGCAAACTGGTGCAGGCCAAGCTCGCCTGAACCGGGCGCGCGGGCGGCCTACAGGTCCTTGACCAGGACCTTCGGGTTGCGCCCGCTATCGGCGTAGGTCTTGAGCCGGGCCTCGGGCAGGATTTCCGGGCCGGTTTCCTCAAAGTTCATCACCGAGGTGAAAAAACTGTAGCTCTGGGTCGAGAGGGCGAGCACGCGCGCCGCGCCCTTCTCCTTGGCGCGCAGGCAGGCGTATTCGATGAGTTTCCGGCCGATCCCGCGGTTTTGGTAGAATGGCAGGACGTAGAGCGAACCGATCTCCGCCAGCTGCGGTTTGTCGGCGTAGAAGGCGAGGGTCACGCAGGCGATGATGTTTTCATCGATCTCGAAGACGTAGAACTGGTCGATGAACTTCTCGATCGTCGCCTGGGTGCGGTGCAACAACTCCTCGCGACGCACGGCGGCGCGGGTGAGGTTGTAGATCATGCGCACATCAGCCCGGCGGGCCTGGCGGATCTGCTGGTAGTCGTTGGCGTAGATCAGGGTGCCGACGCCCTCGTTGGAGAAGATCTCGTTGATCAACCCGTCGAAGATGCGGCCGTCGACCAGGTGGACGCGGGATACGCCCGTCTCGAGGGCGCGGACCGCGTTCTGGGCCTTGCTGAGCGAGGCGGGAGACACCAACGCGGGCGTTTCCTTGAGCACGGCGCGGAGGCGCTCGACCGGCAGCTCGCGTTTCACCACGCCGTCGATTTCCAGGCCGGCGAGCGCGCCGAGGTAGATGACCTTGGAGGCGCCGAGCGCCTCGCCGAGCTCGGCCGCGAGCAGGTCGGAGTTGATGCGATACGAATGGCCCTCGGGGCCGTAGCCGATGGGCTGGATGATGGGAACGATGTCGGCGTCGATGAGGTGCTTGAGGAAATCCTTGTCGATGCGGTCGACGCGACCGGTGTGCTGGAGGTCGACGCCCTTCAGGATGCCGACCGGGAGCGAGCGGACGGCGTTGGTGATGGCGCACTTCAGGTTGTTCTGGGTGAGACCTTCAAGAATCAGGTGGGAGACGCGGGCGGAGGCGCGGAGGGCGAGGTCGAGGGTGGCGGCGTCGGTCACGCCGGTGCCGTCGACATTGGTGATGGGGATGTTGCGCTGCGCGGAGAGTTCGGCGAGCTGATGGCCGATACCGTGGACGAGCACGACCTTGATGCCGAGGGAGCGGAGCACGGCGATATCCACCGCGAGGTTGCCGAAGTTTTCATCCGCGACGATGGCGCCGTCGAGGGCGAGGACAAAGCTCTGGCCCTGGAAACGCGGGACGTAGCGCAGGATGCCGCGCAGGTCGGTGGGCTTGATCATCGGCGTGCCCGGAAGGGCGGAGGACGGGGCGGGGCCGGAGGCGGGGGCGCTCATGGAGACGTCGTGCTTGTCGGACAAGGCGGCGGACGCGTCAACGCGCGACCGTTTCCCAGCGGAGGGACTCGCGGCTGCCGAGGAGGGTGAGGGCGTGGCGGCCGGGGGGGAGCAGGCCGGCCGGGAGCGTCAGCAGGACGGTGCTGTCGGTGGAACGGGCCTGAAGGCCCTCGGGCACGGGTTCGAAGGACGGCACGATGACGAGTTCGTTTTCCCGCAGATAGATGTCGGCGCCGGCGAGTTGTTCGCGGTCGCTTTCGAGGCGGGCGGTGAATTGCAGCCGGGCGGGCAGGAGGACGGGGCTCTCGCCGGGCGCGATGAGATCGCGGTAGGCGGCGGGCAGGCGGGGTGGATCGACCAGGGTCGCGGCGAGGTCGGCGGGCAGGCCGCCCGGGACGGCGGCGGGGGCGGCGGCGGGGCCGCGGGTGATCTCGGCCGGGGTGAGGGCGGGAAAGGGGCGTTCGGCGCGCACGGCCACGCGGCGGTAGCCGGCGTCGAGCAGGCGGTTGACGTTGGCCTGGGCCTTCATGTCCGCGTAGGGCTCGAAAGCCCTGCCGGGTTTGCGGAACTTCAGGTTCACGTAGGTGTAGGGCACGATGAAGAGCAGGATCGCGGCGACGATCCAGCGCATGGGCCAGGGTTTGCGGGCGGCGGAGGCGGACATGACGTTCGGAGCATCCATGCGGACGCGCCGGAGGGAAGACAACAGGGAGGTCCGGAATTTGTCGTCGCGGCCCGCCGGAGACACGGCGGACTTGAGAAGGCGGGCGCGATTTCACAGAGTCCGTTGCTGCAAAACACGCCGGGCGCCTTCAATATCCGACCATCGCACCGCCATGACCGCGTTCCTCGCCGCCACCACCGCCGCCGCCGCCAAGCTCACCGTGTGGGAAAAGATCCTCGCCGTGCCGCGCGACACCTGGCTGAGCCTGCTCCTCGGCATAGCCGTGATCGTGCTGGTGAAACGCGTCTGGCGGGACCTGAAGGAAATCAACGACATCGTTCCCTGGATCGCTCTCGTCGCGGTGGGCGGCGCCGTCCTGCTCTACTGGACCTACGAACGCACCGAGCCCCGCCTGTTGACGCCCCTGATCAACAAAATGGCCGAGGTTTTCCCGACCAAATTCGAATACAAGGGCAACAAGGAATACCAGGGGCCGGGCGTATTTTTGCCGATCGACCGGCGGTTCGACTTTAGCCCGGCGCGATCCGGCGGCCGGCCCGTTCTCACGCCGCGCTCGTAACGAGCCGGATTGGCTCGCTTGGTAGGGCCCGGTCAGGGCGCCGTCACCGGCTTGTCCTCGACCGACGCGATCACGTTGCCGGGCCCCATCAACACCACCCGCGCCGCGTGCCCGTCCACCTGCTCCGGCGCCAACCGACAGTAGGCGAGCACGATCACCAGATCGCCCGGTCGCACCAGTCGAGCCGCCGCGCCGTTGACCTGCACCTGGCCCGCCTCGCCGTAGATGACGTAGGTCGTGAAACGAGCGCCGTTGTCGATATCCAGCACGTCGACCTGCTCGAATTCCAGCAGGCCCGCCGCACGGCACAACGCACGATCGAGCGAGATCGATCCCTCGTAGTCGGGATCGGCCGCGGTCAGCGTCGCGCGGTGCAGCTTGGTCTTGAGAAAGGTGCGGAACACGGGAAAAGCCGAACAGGCAAAGCCATCCGCTCTCTTCCGGCAAGCCCGCGCTGGGCGGACGGCCCCGGGCGCGCCGCCCAGATCGGGAAGCTCAGTCCCCGGCGACCCAGCCGGCCACCCAGTCGCAGAGCGCCGGCACGCCGGCGAACTTCACGGCCTCCGCCTTCTCCCCCGGGCGATAGACCCGGAAGGTGCGCCCCGCGCCGGTCGCGTTCATCTCGAGCAGGTCGTTGTGCACCGCCGCGTCCACCCCGCCGGGCGCGAAGAGCCGGGCCACCGCCACCGCCCGCGCCGCGTCGTCCGCGCCATGGGTGAGCTTAAAACCCAGGACTCGCACCGGACGCGGCGACCAACCCTTGATCAAGGGCAGCAACTTCGGGGTCGGCACGAGCCGCAGCGCGAGCTCGTCGGCGTGCGAACTGATCTTGCCCGCGTGCTCTGTGTCCGGCCGGTAGTCCGAGACCGCCGCCGCCTGGATGACCGCCCCGTAGGCGCCCCCGGCCAGCGCCGAGCGCAGACGTTCGCCGAGATGCGCGGTCGAGCCGAAGGCCCCGCAGACCACGCCGTCCCGACATGGGCGCACCGCGCCTTCCCCGTGCAGGAGCGTCACCTCGTGGCCGGCCGCCGCCAACGCGTCCGCCAGGGCCGCGCCGGTCGCGCCGGTGCTGACGTTGGAAACAAAACGCACCGCGTCGATGGGTTCGCGCGTGGCGCCGGAGGTGAGGAGGACTTTCATCGGGGAACGGAAAAAAGGGTTCCCCGGGAAGAGGCCGCACGCGACGGTTTTGTTCCCGGAAACCGCGCGTGGAGACGCGAATTCGCCGCCTTCGTTACGCGATCTTCGGTCCGAGCTGCGCCAGCACGTGCAACACCACCGTCTCCGGCTCCATCAGCCGCCCCGCGCCGATCTCGCCGCAAGCCAGCGCGCCCGACTCCGGCGCGAGCACCCGCACGCCCATGCCGGACAGCCGCGCGACGTTGGCCGTCGTGGCCGGATGGTTCCACATCGCGGTGTTCATGGCCGGCGCCACCCACCAGGGTTTTTTCTGCAACTCCCACGCGAGGAACAACGCCCCGACCGGGTCGTCCGCCAACCCGCCCGCCAGGCGGTTGAGGGTGTTGGCCGAGGCCGGGCAGACCAGCGCGAGGTCGGCCCAGCGCGCGACGTCGATGTGGTCCATCGCGCGGCCCTTTTCCCACAGATCAGTGAACGGCGCCCGTCCGGTCAGCCCCTCCAGCGTGGCCGCGCCGATGAAACGCAGCGCCCCCGCCGTCGCCACCGTCTGCACCTCGATCCCGGCCTGCGCGAGCCGCGAGATCGCGTGGCAGGCCTTGTAACAGGAGATCGAACCGGAGAGCGCGAAAAGCAGACGGGGCATGGCAAAAACGATTAACGCGGGCCGCGCACCGCCTCAATAACTCTCCTCCGCCGCCGGAAAGGTCCGCGCCGCCGTCGCCGCCGCGAAAGCCGCCAGCCCGGCCCGCGCCGCCTCGCCCGCCGCCCCGAATTCCCGCACAAAACGCGGCCGCCGCCCGGGCGTGAGCCCCAGCAGATCGGTCATGACCAGGACCTGCCCATCGCAACCCGCGCCCGCGCCGATGCCGATGGTCGGCACGCCCAGCGCCGCCGTGAGTTCGGCCGCCACCGCCGCCGGCACGCACTCCAAAACCATTCCGAACACCCCCGCCGCCTCGAGCGCCTGCGCCTGCCGCAGCAGGTCGGCCGCCGCAGCCGCCGTCTTGCCCTGCACCTTGTAGCCGCCCAGCGCATGCACCGTCTGCGGAGTCAGCCCGAGGTGGCCCATCACGGGCACGCCGGACTGCACGAGGTGGGCGATCACGTCGGCGTGGCCGTCCACGCCCTCGATCTTGACCGCGTGGGCCCCGGCGCGGAGCAGGAGGGCCGCCACCTCGACCGCGTGGGCCGTCCCCCGGCGGGCGGCGAGAAAGGGGAAATCCGCCACCAGTAGGCGGCGTTCGCCCAGCGCGCCGAGGCCGCGCGCGACGGCGGCAGTGTGGCGGGCCATGATCTCCGGCGTGGCCGAAAAGGTGGTCGCCTCGCCGTCGATGACGGTGGCGAGCGAGTCGCCCACCAGCACGCAATCGACCGCCGAGTCCGCCAGCAGCGCGGCCTCCCAATGGGTATGCGCCGAGACCATGCCGATGGGCGCCAGCCCCTTGCGCGCGCGAAATTCGAAGACGGACTTGATCATGGGTAAACGACCACCCTGCCCGCCCACCCGCCCCCTGTCCACCCCGTTAGCCGGGCTGGCGTCGCGCGCCCGCCGCGCCCAAGCTCGTCGCCCGATGCCCGACTGGTTTTATCGCCCCGTCGCCCGCCCGCTGCTTTTCCGCCTGCCGGACCGGGCGGCGCGTCGGCTCGCGCTGGGTTTCCTCGGAATCCTCGGGCGGCTGCCCGACGGCGGCCGCGTGATCGACTTCCTGGGCCATATGCGAGCCGACCCCGCCCTGTCCGTCACCGTCGGCGGACAGGTTTACCCGTCGCCGTTTCTGCTCGGCTGGCGGGTCGATCCCGAGGGCCGCGCCGCCGCCGCGTTGACGCGTTTCGGGATCGGCGGCTTGGAGCGCTTCGACGCGAACCCACCTGACGTGGAGCGCGCGGCGGATGGCCTGCACGAAACCGGCGCGACCGCAACGAGCACCCCTCACCCCGCCCCCGCCTGTCCCGTGCTGACCCGTGCCCGGCGCGCGGATGGCACCGAGTTCATCCTCGCGCCCGATGGGTCGGAATGGCCGGTGTTGCCGGCCGCGGCGCCGCTCCCCGCCGACCTTCCCGACGGCGTCGTCCTGCAGGTCGGCGAACGCGACGCCGACGGACGCTGGCGCGTGCCTCTCCTTCCGCCGCCGGACTTGGCCGCCTGGGTCCGCCGTTGGCGGGATGCGCTCGGCACGGAGCGACCGTTGGTGGTGACCGGCGGCGTGGCCGAACCGGCCGACGCAGTCGCCCTGCGCGCGGCCGGAGCCGACCTCGCGCTCATCGAAGCCGGCCTGGTTTTCAGCGGCCCCGGTCTGATCAAACGCTGCAACGAAGCCTGGCTCGCCACCCGGCCGCCGCCGGCTCCGCGCCCGGTGGAAAACACCCCGGCGGCGCGCCAATCGTGGTTTTGGGCGGCAGCGCTCGGCGCGGCCCTTTTCGGCGGCGGCCTGCTCGCGCTCGGCCTCGCCCTCACGCGGGTGCTCCTGCCCTACGACGAACACTACCTCGGTCTGACCGCCGCCGAGCTGGGTCGCCTGAATCCCCGCCTGCTGGCCTTCATGAGCCATGATCGGGCCACCCTGGCAGGCGTGATGCTTGGGCTGGGCTGGCTGTATTGGCGCCTGGCCCGCGCCGGGATTCGCCACGGCGACCACGCGGCCTGGCTGGCCGTCACCGGCTCGGCCCTCGTCGGCTTCGCGAGTTTCTTCTACTTTCTCGGCTTCGGTTACTTCGATCCCCTGCACGCCTTCGTCACCTCGGTCCTGTTTCAACTGCTGGTGGCGACCCTCACCGGCACGAGACCGGAGGCCAAACGCCTCCCCTGTCTCGATCGACGCGAGGATGACGTCTGGCGACGCGCGCAATGGGGCCAGCTTTTGCTCGTCGTCCACGCGTTCGGACTCCTGTTCGCCGGCCTGCACATCTCGTTCATCGGCCTCACCCGGGTGTTTGTCGCCGAGGACCTTGCGTTTCTCTGCATCGGTCCCGGGGAAATCCCCGCGCTCGGCGAACGCCTGCTCGCGGTCGTCGCGCACGACCGCGCCACGCTCGGCGGCATGCTGCTGGCGTGCGGCGTCGCCTCCCTGCTGCCGGTGCTGTGGTCATTCCGTCGCGGCAACGCCTGGCTGCGCGGCGCCCTGCTCGGGCTCGGGGCTCCTTCCTACGCCGCGGCGATCGGCATCCATCACGCCGTCGGCTACCTGGATTGGCGCCACCTGCTGCCCGCCTGGGTCGGTTGCTTTCTTTTCTTCGGCGGACTCGCCCTAGGCTGGCGTTTTCTAGGGGACGCGTCGAATTCTAATC
>JAIXVP010000392.1 GCA_027482905.1 Opitutaceae bacterium | reverse complement strand
GTGTGTGATCGGCGATCATCTGCCGAAGTGGGGCGCACGCTTCGCTTTCGAGCTGCACGACGGCCTGTTCTTCTACGTCCCGAAGGGTCGTAGCGAGCGTGCCGTGCATGAGATCCGCACGATCCTGTCGAACCTGCCTTACGAGAAGGCGTGGGGGATCAAGCTGCCAATCGCCTTCCCGGTGGACGCCAAGATCGGCCCATCGTGGGGGGATCTGAAGGAGGTGCATTGATGAACGATGAGCTGATCGAAGCCCTCGCCGCCATAACAGCACCCAGGTGGAAGCTACTCACCACGGAAATGTCCTGGGTCTATCGCCGGATGAAGCTGGGCGCCGTTGGTGAGGTGCCATCCTCCGGTGAGCACCATTTCACCAAGCTCCCATCGGAGCAGGAGTGGGCGAAGATCCGTAAGGCCGTCACCACCAAGCGCAAGAACGACCGGGGCAAGCAGGCGAGGGCGCTGGCCAAGGCGCAGGGTGAGCGCAGGCGCGAGAAGCAGCGCGAATACATGCGGTCATACCGCGCGAGGCAGCAGGCACTGTGAGCAGGCCCACACTCAGCGATGAGGTGGCCGGCGTCATAGCCAAGCACATGAACTGCGACATGCTGACGTGCCCGCCTGACGGGTGTGGATGCAGGGCCGCAAGCCTGACGATGAGAGACAAGTTCCGCGTGTCCAGGCGCAAAGAGCCGGTGCCGCGGACGCGCAAGGACTACGCTCGCATGACGGCCGAGAAGCATCGACTTCTCGTAGAGCTGTTGGAGGATGAGCGTAACACATACGCAGCTATCGCCAGAGCCATCGGATATTCCGAGACGTGGCTGCCGAAGCTGGCGGCGAAGCTGGGCTACCGAAGGAGGTGATGTTGAATGATCGCGTGCTGACCGCTCCGGTGTCGGAGTGGAACTACAACATGTCCGAGTGTGTGCCAGCGGCGAAGTGCTTGCTGCTGAACGCAGGCGGCACCGCTGTGATTGGGCAGATCACTCACGGCGAAACCCAGGGCTACATCGCATGGTCGCCGCTGCCGAAGCGCGACAAGGCAACCGAACGAAGGATGGGATATCTCTGATGAATATCTTCGCTGATCAGGAGCGCTTCATGCGCGCCTGCGACCAGACCTGCGACGACAACAATCCCGAGCAGGCCGCGCTCTACTTCAAGCTGATCGGGGAGGAAGGCCGCGAGCTGCTGGAGGCTATCGTCACGGATGATGAAGTCGAGGCGTTCGACGCCACGCTCGACATGATCGTGGTGCTGGTGGGCTACGGCCTGTCGCGCGGCTGGCCGATGGTGGCGGGGTGGAACGAGGTGATCCAGTCCAACCTCGCGAAGATCGACCCCGCCACGGGTAAGGTCCGCAAGCGGGAGGACGGCAAGGTGCTGAAGCCCGAGGGGTGGAAGGCGCCGGATCTCCGTGCGGTGCTGGAACACCACGCGCGTCGTCGTGCGAACCTCAAGGCGCTGATCGAGGGATGAACGCCTCCATGTGCATTGCGGTGGTGCTGATCGCAGCCATCGTGGTCGGCGGCCCGACCTACTGCTCCATTCAGGAAGATGCGCAGATCACCAAGCGCATCGAGGCAGCCTGCAATGGGGATGCTTCTGACCCATCCCGCTCGTCAACCTGCACTCTGGCGGTGTTGCGGAGGGCGCAGCGATGATCACGAAGCTGGTGTGGGTCACGCCCGAGGCGGATGACCTGATCGCCTACATGGCGCGCGTCAGCGCCCCGGAAAACCAGGCCAATGTCGGCACGGCGCCGAGGCTGATCGCCTACTGCCTTCGGCAGAAACACTGGTCCATCTTTGAAATGGTGGACATGTGTGTGGAGATCACCACGGAGCGAGATATCTCCAGGCAGTTGCTTCGCCACGGCAAGGCGTTCCGCTTTCAGGAGTTCTCGCAACGGTATGCCAGCGTCGGTGTGTTGCCGCCTGCGATGAACCGCGAGGCTCGGATGCAGGACAAGGTTGACCGCCAGAACTCCATCGCCTGCGAGGACGATGAGGTGAAGGACTGGTGGAACCGGGCGCAGACCGGCCTGCGCACGCACGCCGATGGCATCTACACCCAAGCGCTGTCGAAGGGCATCGCGAAGGAAGTCGCCAGGAGTGTGCTGCCTGAAGGTCTGACCACGACGCGGCTCTATATGAAGAGCGACGTGCGGAGCTGGCTGCACTTCTGCGATCTCCGCATGGGGAACGGCACGCAGAAGGAGACGAAGGAAGTGGCCACGGGGTGCTGGGAATTGCTGCGCGCCGCGTGCCCGAAAACGACCATGGCTTGGGAACTTGTTAGCAAGATGCGTTGACGCCGCCGGCGTAACATGCTAACAATATCGTCAGGCGAGAGGGCAGGGGCTTCGGCCCCTGTTTTCGTGAGAAGTCGCGGCGATGCCGTGTGACTGCAACCCGAGTGAAGGATCAAGGAAATGACCATTGAGATCGCGACTGATGTGGTGATGGATCACGCCATGGCTGCCACGCCCAAGAGCGCGTGGGCGCAGAAGCTGGCGGCTCAGGCGAAGCAGAAGGCCGAGGCCGAGCGCAAGCAGGGCGGCATCAAGGATCTGGCCAGCGGGCGCCAGGACATGTTCCGGGTGAACCCCTACACGCTGCGCGTGAAGCCGGGCTGGAACAGCCGCGAGGCCAACGACCCCGACAACATCGCGCACATCGACTGGCTGGCCCGGTCCATCGCCAGCGAAGGTGTGCTCACGCCGCTGACCGTTTTCTGGGAGGACGGCACCCCCGTGGTGGAGGACGGGCATTGCCGCCTGCTGGGGGTGTTCCGTGCCATCGAGCACTACGGGGCGGAGATCCCGCATATCCCGGTGCAGGTGACGGATCGCCATCGGAGCGAGGCCGACCGTGTGCTGTCTCAGCTCAACCGCAACAGCGGCAAGCAGCTCACCCCCTTCGAAGCTGCCAAGGTCTACGCCCGGCTGCACCGCCTGGGGTGGACGGTGGACGAGATCGCCACGCGCACGGCGAAGTCGAAGGGCTACATTGAAGGGTTGCTTCAGCTTCAGGCTGCCCCGGCCGAGGTGCAGAAGCACGTCATCAGCGGCGCGGTCAGCACGACCCTGGCGACCAAGGTGCTGAAGTCCAACGACGGTAATGTTGTCGCCACGGCGGCGGCCCTGGATGCGGCGGTCGATGCTGCCAAGGCGAAGGGGAAGGCGCGTGCCACCGAGCGCCACGTCAGGGCGACGGGAGGTGCGGTGCCGAAGTCGCTTCCCACCAACACGTCTGCACAAGGTAATACCAGCCGGGTCATCGCGCCCCCGCCGCAGGCCCAGCCGAAGCCGCAGCGCGAGACTGCATCGCCCATGTCGGATACCGATAAGCTGGCGCGCGTGCGCAACATTCTTGACCGCGCAAAGTGGAACGACACCCCGCGCAGGGGTGAGCCGGTCAGGGCAGAGATCGACGCTGACGAATACACTGAGTTGCGCGAACTCGTCGGCTTCTGATCCTGCCCTAGCGGAACCTAACACGCGGCTGAACTTTCCGTGATGTTAGGTTCCGTTATCGTTCCATCTTGACATGTGAGCGTTTCGCGGTCAGGTTAGGGTCTGACTTCGCAGTGCAGCGCAGGTTATCTTAGGAGCGGTAGGATGGTCGTGACCAAGCAGCGAGTGACTGACGCTGTGAACTTCCTGATTGCCAGCGATCAGTATGGTCGTTTGAT
The DNA here is from genome assembly GCA_027482905.1 of Opitutaceae bacterium. Classification (GTDB taxonomy): domain Bacteria; phylum Verrucomicrobiota; class Verrucomicrobiia; order Opitutales; family Opitutaceae; genus IMCC26134_A. The sequence goes on along the minus strand of JAIXVP010000392.1, from coordinate 2,702 downwards.
CCGGGAGATCACTGATGTTATCGAGCGCTGGAACGTCCGACCGATGGCATTTGCGGGCAAGCTGGAGTGCTTGAACGCGATGATCGACGTGGGTGTTGAGAACCGCGAAGCCTTCGAACGTCTGGTCGAGCTGATCGAGCAGAAGCGGTCCATCCTCCCTGAGATCCGGCGGGTCGATTATCAACGCAAGATCATGCAGGACCGGCGCGCACGCCAGGGTAGAGCGATTGATCTCCATGAGCTGGTGACAGGGAAACCTATTACCGGCACCGAGCGCGCCAAGTTCATCAAAGATCTTCAGGCACGGTGGCGGAAGGAGCGTGATGCTTTCATTGCCGGGAAGGGCGAGCTGTCATGGTCCGACCGGAACGATGCCGCCAATGAGTTCTGGGATCTGGTGGACGCCAAGCTGGAGCAGAACCTGAAGGATGAAGCGGCTAGGAAGAAGGTCAAAGGATAGACGAAACTGTTAGCATGTTGACGGGAGACTGTTAGCAAGTCATACTGCGGTGCAGGAGGCACCCGTATGACCGAAGCCAAGACTGACCAGGGCAAACCGTACCCTGACGACAACCCCAAGACGCAGTTCGGGGTGAAGAAGCCTCAGCTCCACGCTATCCCCGCCAGCTCGCTTCTGCTGCTGGGCCAAGTGATGCAGCTAGGCGAGGCGAAGTACGGCCTCACCAACTGGCGCCACAAAACGGTCAGCTCGTCGGTCTACTACGACGCTGCGATGCGTCATCTTCTCTCATGGTTGGACGGCGAGGACGCCGATCCCGAGAGCGGTGTCAGCCACCTCGCCCATGTGATGGCCTGCTGTTCAATCATCCTCGACGCGGAAGCCGTGGGCAACCTCAACGATGACCGCCCGGCGATTGGTGCAGCGGGGCGCCTCATCCAGCAGCTCCAGGTGGAGGGCTGACCATGGCTGCCTCTCTGGCCTGGAGCTACAGCGCCCTCACATCGTTCGAAACCTGCCCCCGTCGCCACTACCTGACGCGCATTGCGAAGCAGGTGGTCGAGCCTGAGAGCGACGCGATCAAGTGGGGCAACCGCGTCCATGGCGCGCTGGAAGCCTACCTGCTGCACGGTGCGGCGCTGCCCGTGGGGATGGAGCAGTTCAAACCCCTGGCCGACAAGATCAAGGCGAAGGGGTCCGAGCCGGGCGCCGATATCGCGGCCGAGCGTAAGGTCTGCCTGAACGACAGCTACAAGCCGGTGGCCTACTTCGCCAAGGATGCGTGGGTCCGAGGCGTGCTCGACCTGTCGGTGAAGAAGGGGAGCAAGCTGTTCGTCGGTGATTGGAAAACCGGCAAGCCGAAGCCCGACAGTCACCAGCTCAAGCTGTTCGCCGCCCTGGCGATGGAGAGCGACCCCGACGTGAACGAGGTGGTGACGGCCTTCATCTGGCTTCAGCCGGGCACCCTGACCATCGACCGCTTCACGCGGGAAGATCTGGCGGAGATCTGGCAGGAGTTCATCCCCCGCGTCGCGCGCCTCCAGCACGCCGTGACCGCCAACAACTTCCCGCCACGTCCGAGCGGCCTGTGCCGCAGCTATTGCCCGGTCGGGAAGCGCAACTGTGACTACTGCGGAGGGTGATATGTCGCTGAAGGTTTTCATCCATTCGAAGGACGGCTGCCCTCACTGTGTGGAGGCGAAGGCTTGGCTGGATCAGCACGGCATCCCCTACAAGGAGTTGCTGCACAATGACCCCGCCGTTCGACAGGCTCTCTATGATCGGATGGGTCTGCGCGAGGGGCAGCGCACGGTCCCTCAAATCATGCTGTTCGATGGCGACGATGTTCACCGGATCGGCGGCATGGCCGAGCTGAAAGTCTCGCGCCTGGAGACGCTGTGGCAGCAGACCCAGGAGCCTCGCGGCGAGCGGGCAAGCGAGCTTCGCCGATGACCCCGGAGGGCAAGGTAAAAGCCAGCATCAAAGCTGTGCTGAAGGATCTCGGTGCTTGGTTCTATATGCCCATCCAGAACGGTATGGGTGTGACCGGCATCCCCGACTTCATCGCTTGCTACAATGGTCGCTTCGTGGGGATCGAAGCCAAGGCACCCGGCAAGAGCGCCAACACGACAGCCAATCAGCGCCGCCAGCTCAACGATATCGAAGCGGCTGAGGGCATCGCCCTGGTGGTGGCGACCACCGATAAGGAAGCGATCAAGCAAATGATCGTGACCGCGTGACCCCAGCGCAGCGGCTGAAGGAAGCGCTGACAACCCAGGGCGTGAACATGGCGGTGCCCTGGGTGCTGATGGCGTCGTATCTCTACTACCACCGGGACACGACGATCCTGACGGACCAGCAGTTCGACGGACTGACCAAGCTAGTCCGAGCAAAATGGTCGGAGATCACCCACTTCCACAAGGATCTCCTGGCGTGCCTGCTGGAGCAGGACCACTCATCGCTGCACCACATACCCGAGGCCGCCTACCCCCAGCGGTGCCGCAGCGCGGCGTGCCGGCTGGCGGAGATCCCGATGCGCGACCCCCCGGTGGGCAGCCGCTACCGCACACTGAGGTGATTATTCTGTGTCAGGAGCGGTGTCCTCCTGACACCAACCCCTGACACAGACACCGCTGACACAGGCTAAGGCGTTGATTTCCCTAGCCGTAGTTAGCCATTATTGTTTTCTTATGCGTGAAGTGTTCCAGCATGGCTTCCAGCGAGGCCTCCTTGCCGAGGCCCG
>JAIXVP010000103.1 GCA_027482905.1 Opitutaceae bacterium | reverse complement strand
GGTCTACCTTTACACCACCAACCCCGACATCGCCACCGGCGACGGCATCGCCATGGCCTACCGCGCCGGCGTGGAGGTGCGGAACATGGAGTTTATCCAGTTCCACCCCACCGCCCTGTATTCGCTCTCCGGAAAACGTTTCCTCATCAGCGAGGCCGTCCGCGGCGAGGGCGCCATCCTGCGCAACGCCGAGGGCGAGGCCTTCATGCCGCGCTACCACCCGCAGGCCGACCTCGCTCCGCGCGACATCGTCGCCCGCGCGATTGACGCCGAGATGAAGCGCACCGGCTCGCCCCACGTCTGGCTCGACATCACCCACCGCAACTCCGCCTTCCTGCGCTCCCGCTTCCCCCTCATCCACAAGTTCTGCACCGACGAGGGTATCGACATTTCCAAGGACAAGATTCCTGTCGTGCCCGCCGCCCACTACACCTGCGGCGGCGTTGCCACCACCCTCGCCGCCGAGACCACCCTCGCCGGTCTCTACGCCTGCGGCGAGGTCGCCTGCACCGGCCTGCACGGCGCCAACCGCCTTGCGTCGAACTCCCTGCTCGAGGCCGTGGTCATGGCCCATCGCGGCGCCGCCTCGGTCGCGGCCTACCTCGACCGTATCCGAAAAGCCGATGCGCCCGTCGCCGCCATCCCCGAGTGGCGCGACTTCGGCGGCGGCGACCTCGACGAGCGCGTGGTCATCACCCACAACTGGGACGAGCTCCGCCGCACCATGTGGGACTACGTCAGCATCATGCGCACGACCAAGCGCCTCGAGCGCGCCCGCACCCGCATCGCCAACCTCTCCCGCGAGATCCAGGAGTATTACGCCAGTTTCTCGGTCGATTCCCGCCTGCTCGAACTGCGCAACATGATCCAGGTCGCCGAGCTCATCGTCGCCTGCGCCCTCCAGCGCCACGAGAGCCGCGGCCTCCACGCCGTCGCCGAGTTTCCGAAAAAACTCCCCCGCGCCGCCGACACCTCCGTTCGCCGGAAGTTCTGATCGGCTGACGATCCTTTAATTCGCTCGGCCTAAGTGGTTTCCGTCGCCGTTTAGGTCCGATTCCGGCCTCTGCTGAAAGAAAACGCTCGAAATCTCTCAAAATCTACCAGAACTCTCCATCAACCCCTCATGTCCAAGTCTTCCTCCGTCAAGTCGTCCGCCACCCGATCCCGTGCGTTTGTCGCCGCCGCCGAGGCCTATCAGGCCCTCGGCGTCGACGTCGAAGCGGCCCTCGCGACCCTCGCCGCCACGCCGATTTCGCTCCACTGCTGGCAGGGCGACGACGTCGGCGGCTTTGAAAAGGCCGACGCCACCCTCACCGGCGGCATCCAGGCCACCGGCAACTACCCCGGCAAGGCCCGCACCATCGAACAACTTCGCCAGGACCTCGATCTTGTCTATAAACTCCTCCCCGGCCGTCATCGCCTGAACCTCCACGCCATCTACGCCGACTTCGCCGGCAAACCGGTGGACCGCGACGCCATCGAGCCGAAGCACTTCGCCTCTTGGGTCGATTGGGCGCAGGCCCGCGGCCTCCACGGCCTCGATTTCAACCCCTCCAACTTCTCCCACGCACTCTCCGCCGAGGGCACGCTGTCGCATCCCGACGCCAAGATCCGCGACTTCTGGATCGCCCACTGCGCCGCCTCCCGCCGCATCGGCGCCCACTTCGGCAAAAAGATGGGCACCCGCACCGTCACCAACGTCTGGATCCCCGACGGCTCGAAGGACACCCCCTTCGACCGCGCCGCGCCCCGCGCCCGCCTAGCCGCATCGCTCGAAAAGGTCTTCGCCGAAAAGCTCAACGCCAAGCACCACCTCGACGCCGGTCACTTCCACCCCACCGAGTCGCTCGCCGACAAGATTTCCTCCGTCCTCCAGTTCGCCCCCGCCCTGCTGCTCCACGTGAGCCGCGGCGTGCGTTGGGATAGCGACCACGTCGTCACCTGCGACGACCCCACCCGCGCCATTTTTGAGGAACTTGTGCGCGGTGATTTCCTCGGCCGCACCGCCATCGGCCTCGACTACTTCGACGCCTCGATCAACCGCATCGCCGCCTGGGTCATCGGCACCCGCGCCGCCCAGAAGGCGCTCCTCGCCGCCCTGCTCGAACCCGCCGCCCAGCTGCGTGCCGCCGAAAAGTCCGGCGACCACGCCCTGCGTCTCGCCCTCTTCGAGGAGAGCCGCGCCCTCCCGCTCGGCCCCGTCTGGGACGAGTTCTGCCGCCGTCACAATACCCCCGCCGGCCTCGGCTTCATGACCGAGATCGCCGCCTACGAGAAGACCGTCCTCTCCAAGCGCTGAGCCCAGTAGATTTAGCCGCAAGAAGGCGCAGAAGACGCAAAACAGACTCCTTAAACACAAACTTGCGCGCGCCTATAGGCGCCCTTTCGGCCCCATTCGCGCTCCGATCTTTTGTGACTTTTTGCGGCCAATAACTCCGACCCCTCCGCCCATCACCCATCATCCATCACCCATCATCCATCTCCCTTCATCCCTTTCCACAACCATGTCCAACTACAGCTACGTTAACTACTCCTGGGACGACGCCAAAGCCGCCGCTCTCGATCCGGTCGGCCGCCTCGTCTACCGGTCCAACATCCTCGGCTCCGACCAGCGCATCACCAACACCGG